>DVHI01000090.1 GCA_018712275.1 Candidatus Coprenecus avistercoris
CTGCAAAATCTGACATCATCAAGCTTGTACGGCTCGGATTATTGAAAGAAATTGCCGTGAACAAGGTAAAAAGGGCATATATCAAAAGTGATTCCTTTGAGCAAATTCTTTCCAATTTGTAAAATAATGGAAAGAATCTCAAAAATTTTTCATTTGCTTCGAAATCCATATATTTGCAAAAATGAATAAACACTACTGTAAATGAAATCAAGCACCACAGCCAAATCCATCTGCGCGGCCCTGATAGGGGCGGCGGCAGTAGCGGGAGTATCGTCCTGCGGCAATCAGAATCAGACAGAATCACCCATGAAACAGAAAGTTGAGGAATATGCGCCATTCGAGCTGTCTTCTCCCTTGGCAGCCCAGTTGAGCGACAATGAGAGGCAGATCGTCGAGCTGTTCTTCCAGATAGGACAGATAGCCGACGGGCTGTTCTGGCAGCAGACATTCGGGGACAAGAGCCTCATGGATCAGATTACTGATCCCTATGCGAAGCAGTTTGCCTACATCAACTACGGCCCCTGGGACCGTCTCGATGACAACAAGCCTTTCATCGAGGGCTACGGTGCCAAGCCCGACGTATGCACCTATTATCCTGCCGACATCACCCTCGAGGAGTTCAACGCCTTCGACGACCCCAACAAGTCGTCCTGGTACACAGTCCTGCGCCGCGATGAGAACGGAAAGCTGAAGACCGTATGGTATCACGAGGAGTACGCCGAAGAGGTAAACAAGATGTGCGAGCTGATGCAGCAGGCCGCCGACCTGGCCGAGGATCCCGGTCTGAAGAAATACCTGCTGGAGCGCATCAAGGCCTTCAGGACCGATGACTACCTCGCCAGCGATCTGGCCTGGATGGACATGAAGGACAGCAGGATAGACTTCGTGGTCGGCCCCATCGAGAGCTACGACGACAAGTTCCAGGAGACCAAGACTTCCTACGAGGCATTCATCCTGCTGAAGGACACCGAGCGCAGCAAGGACCTGGCCAAGTTCGTGGCCATGCTCCCTGCCCTGCAGAAAGAGCTGCCCTGCAAGCCCGAGTACAAGACCTTCGTGCCAGGCACATCCTCCGACCTCAACGTCTATGACGTAGCCTATTACGCCGGAGACTGCAACGCCGGCAGCAAGACCATCGCCATCAACCTGCCCAACGACGAGCGCGTACACGCCATGAAGGGCACCCGCCGTCTCCAGCTGCGCAACTCGATGCAGGCCAAGTTCGACAAGATTCTCCTCCCGATCGGAGAGCTTATCCTCGCTCCCGAGGAGCACGAGCACCTGAAATTCGACGCCTTCTTCTGGAACGTGACCTTCCACGAGGTGGCCCACGGTCTCGGCATCAAGGAGACCATCAACGGCAAGGGCAGCGTGGACGCAGCGATGGGCACCGAGAAGACCTCCTGGGAAGAGGCCAAGGCCGACATCCTCGGACTCTTCATGGTATGCCGCCTGATCGAGATGGGCGAGATCACCAACATCTCCGTCGAGGACGCCATCACCACCTACATCGCCGGCATCCTCCGCTCGGTACGTTTCGGAGCCGCCTCCTCCCACGGCAAGGCCAATATGATGTGCTTCAACTTCATGGAGCAGCAGGGCGCCTTCTCCCGCAACGCCGAGGGCCTCTATCAGATCGACTTCGAGAAGTCCAAGGCCGCCGTCAACGCCTGGGCCGACCTCATCCTGACCACCCAGGGCAATGGTGACGTAGCTTTCGCCACCGAGTTCCGCGCCAAGAACGGCGGCATCACCCCCGCCCTCCAGGCCGACCTCGACCGCATCAACGCCGCAGGCATTCCCAAGGACATCCAGTTTATCCAGGGTCCTGATGTACTCTTCAAGTAAATCCATGGCAGCAGCGGCCGTCCTCTTAGCACTGGCCGCTGCCTCCTCACTCACAGTATCGTCCTGCCGCGGCAACAGCGGCGGGACCGATACTTTCATACCCGCCGTCCCCGACTGGTCGGATGCCGCCGCATGGTACATCTCGCAACCCTCAGGGGACAATGCCCCCGCAGCGGACATTTTCTACATCCTACCCACCTGCATCTGGGACTGGACCGCCGCGGACGGGCAGTCCTGCCGCTACTCCGACTACACCCGCACGGACCATATCGAGGCATTCCTCCCCTCCGTGGAGCTCGCGGAGGACATTTTCGCCCAGGGACAATACGGATTCTACTGCCCCTACTACCGGCAGATCTCCCTCAACGTCTGGATGGACGGAGAGGCGGCGGTAGAGGAGCTCTTCCCCCTGTCGATGGAGGATGTCAGTGCGGCATTCGACTATTATTTAGACAATTACAATGAGGGAAGGCCCTTCGTCCTCGCAGGGTTCAGCCAGGGCGGCAAGGCCGTGGTGGAGCTGGTCAAGCACCTCCCCGCCCCGGCATATAAACGGATGGTGGCTGCCTACGCGATAGGCTACCGCGTCTCTGACGAGGAGCTGGCGCAATACCCCCAGCTGCGCCCCGCCGTCGACTCGACCGGCACCGGCACCATCATCAGCTACAACTCCGTAGCCTCCCCCGAAGCGGCCTGTGCGGTCCTCTCCCCCTCCGACTTCTGCATCAACCCGGTCAACTGGACTACCGATGACACACCGGCCGCCCTCAACGACTCGGTGACCGTCACCGTCGACATCCTGAACCACCTGCTGATAGTGGACGGCCTCGACCCCGAAGCCTATTTCCTGCCCTCATTGGCCCCGATGTTCCCCTTGGGCAACTACCACCTGCAGGAACTGACTCTGTATCAAGAGCACCTGAGGCGCAACACGGCCCTGCGCATCGGGAATTTTGACTTACAGCAATGAAACGCTTTCCCGCCATCCATATGATTCCTGCAGCAGCATTGGGCATGATATTCAGCTGCTGTGCCTGCCAGTCTGCCCAGGACCTGCCATGGTACGAGGATACCGATAGGCTCTGGCAGGACTACATGACCGCAGTAGAGGACGCCAAAGAGGCCACGGCCGAAGAGATGGACCCGGACCTGGCAGCCATCATCTCCCCGGAGGAAAGCCCTCAGGTGGAATGGCTGGAGCGGGACGGGCGGACCTTCGTGCTGGTCGGCTCGGTCATGAGCGGGGAGGACAGCCGCTACTGGGAAAATGGAAGCGGGACGGACAGCGGATTCATCCTGGACGACCGCCTTCCGTGGGTCACCCTGCCCTACGACCTGACAGCCCGGCTGCAATCAGCAGGAGCCCAGACCGAGGATGCCGGAATAGAGATGCGCGTCATCCAGATGCTGGGCCTTCCACCCGACTGCGGATACGACCGCATAGTGTTCTTCTGGGCCGAGAAGGACAGCCTCTTCCGCCCTGCGCCCGACCCGGAGATATACGACCGCGAGGTACTCCTGGACTTCCGGGACGATGTAGACCCGCGATACCTGGCATGGTTCGAGGACTACCGTCAGACCGCCTACTTCTCCGACACCCCCTACCCCTGGACCCGCCTCGGCTACACCTACGACTGGAACGCGGAAACCGGCACTGAGACAGGCCCCGCCGAATTCATCGTCCGCCCCGGCACCCGTATCATAGTCCAAGACATCCTCTGTATCCCCGAGTGGTACCGCACCGCTATCAACCTTTATTAATTATCTTTGCCGCATGAAACTCCTCGGCGCGTACTGTCCTGCACTGCTGACAGCGGTCATCATCCTGCTGTCCGCCTCTTCCTGCTCTGACCGCAGCGGGCAGGTCACTTCCGCACTGGCCGCAGCCGACTCGCTGATGATGGCTCAGCCGCAGGCCGCTCTCGACACCCTGAACTGCCTCGACAGCACAGCCGTAAGGAAAATGGGCAGCCGGGACAAGGCTTTCTACACACTGCTCCTCACCGAGGCCGAATACAAGTGCTACCTGCCGGTAGCGAAGGACACGGCCATATTCGAGGCGGTGAAGCATTACCGTCGCCGGGGCCCGGAAGACAGACTGGCACGGGCACTGACCATGCAGGGGGCGGTGCTCTCCGAACGCGGTGACCCCGACGGAGCGATGGCCGCCTACAAGGAGGCTGAGCCGATAATCGAAAAAGAAGGAGACCTCGAGCAACTCGGACTGATCAATACCAGAATCGGAGAACTGTATCAAAGAAGTTTCATCAACGACTCCGCCGCGATAGCCAGATACCGGAAAGCTTTGGTATGTTTTGAAGAGGCCGGGCTACCTGAAAGGACAATGTACGCACATTCTTCCATTGCCAGAATGCTCATGCTGGATTCCGCTGATAAGGCCATGCCCCACCTGGAAAAGGCCATGTCTATGGCGGAATTATCAGGAAACAGTTCCATAAAACTCTCGTGCATTGAATTATATAGTCACTATTATTACTCAAGACAAGACTTCAGAGGGACAATATCCACAACAAGGAGAGCCCTGCCGGCATACAGGACAGGGACACAAAACAATGCTGAAAAGAGAATGTTCAACAACATCTTCTACAATACCGCATTAACCTACAGCAGAATGAACTTGCCGGATTCGGCAAGGATTGCTGTCGGCAAAATGAGCATGGACTCATCGATAGACAGCATGATGGTCTATTATGCATGCGCGGAAATAGCCAGAAAAGAGGAGAGATGGCAAGATGCGGACAGACTCAGTAACAAATCCAGAGACATCAACGACAGGGTCGTAGCCGCATCATACGATGCGGACATCTATTCATTGGAAAGAGAACTCGACTATCAGAGAATAGTGTCAGACAGGGACAAGGCGGTAGAACGCCAGAAAGTCGCGACACTTATCTCCCTGTCAACCGTGCTGTTCCTCGGGATGGCCGTCCTTATTCTCTATTCTCATAACAAAAAGCTGAAGGCAGAAGGTGAGCTTCTTTTAGCATCCATCCGTTC
>DVHI01000091.1 GCA_018712275.1 Candidatus Coprenecus avistercoris
GCAGGCATATGAATATATCCTCTCTGAGGTGGAGCGGCTTCTGAGCTATGGAATACCGGCACGGGAGTTCGAAAGATGCAGGAATGAGTTCTTCTTCCATCTGAATGATACATACGAGAGACGTTCGCTGCTGGACAACAGATACTATACCGATCTTTGTGTGTCCAACTTCTCCGACGGTTATGTAATGGCCGGAGTGGAGTTTTCGAAGGCCTATATCGAGGCCGCTGGCCCGGCGATAGACAGCTCGACCCTATACAGCTTCATGGCCTCTCTTTTCTCGGATCCCGACAGAAGAACAGTGACTTGCTCCGCTCCTGTCCCTACCGGAGGACTGGAGTATTTCAGGGTAGATCCCGGACCTGTGGGCATGGATACGGTCCTGTATGCTGCGACCAGAACTTTGATGGAAAGCCGCAGGATACCGGAGCAAAAGGTAGTCAACGCCTCGACCGGAGTGACTTCCAGACGTCTGCCCAACGGAGCGACTATGGCCTACCGTTATATGGATGTGGAGCCGGGCTGGGTGCATTTCGAGGCTGTTGCCAGAGGGGGTGTCTCATTGGCGGACAGGAACCTGTCCCTTTTGCGGAGCTATGCAGGGGACGTAGCCAGGCTTTCGGTCAATGGCGGACTCAATGCTTTCGAACTTGACCGTCTGCTCGATGTATTTCACATGGAGCTCGGACGGGAGATTTCGGTGAGCGAGAGAAAGATTACCGGCAGGTTCCCGGTGGAGGAAATGGAACAGTTCATGCAGCTGGCTTCCATGTATTTTGATGGCTCGGAGCCGGATGAGGAGACTTTCGACAAGTACAGGAAGATGGTCAGCGGATGCGCTCCCTATTCCCGGAACTCTCCGGAGAATCTCTTTCACATGCTGCATATGCGGGACGTGCGTTCAGGCTACGGAGTGGAGACCGGTGCGCCCGACATTGCCGGACTGGATTATCTGGAAGCGCTTGAATTTGTGAATACTCTCTTCTCCAATGCGGCTGATTTTACTTTCATATTCGTAGGTGACTTCAATGAGCAGAAGCTGCTTTCTACAGCTTACGATATTATTGGAGGGCTTCCCGGACGTCGTTCGGTGCAGCGCCGTTCTGAGAACAGCCGTTTTTTCATCGCTTCCTACGATGATGAGGAGGTGGTGAGGATTCCGATGGAGTTCCCGCGCAGGTTGAACAGCTGCAAACTTACGATTCCATCGGACCTTAATATGGAGGACCGCGTGCTTTCTGAGGTTACGGCCAAGATTATTGAGCGTGAGGTCATCCGGCGACTGTCGCTGAGAGGAATCCTTGCCGATGCCCAGAGACGTTTCTACCGTTATCCCGAGGAGGTGCTGACCATAGACTTTCATTTCACCACCTATGAGGAGGTTCCGGATATGGGCGGAATGTTCGCGGACATAGTGGAGGACCTGGCATACAGGGGAGTGAGCGACAACGAGGTGGATGCCGTCCGGCGCAACCTCTTGCTGATCGACGACCTTCAGGAAAGGGTGGACTTCGAGTATTGGAAGCGGATTCTGCGCAGCCGGTATATCGACCGCAAGGATTTCTATACCAGGAGAGAGTCCGCAATGGAAGCTCTTACCGGAGATCAGGTGCGCGAAGAACTTTACAGGGTGCTGGACGAAGGCAGGATATCACTGCTGTCAGTAGCTCCTGAAGAATAACAGGAAATATGGATACAATGGTAATAATAGACGACAAGATAATCTCATCCGAGATATTCACTGAGCGCTTCGCCTGCGACTACGGAGTGTGCGGAGGGGCCTGCTGCATCATAGGGGACAGCGGTGCCCCGATGGAGGAGGACGAGCCGGAGCGGATCGAGGCCAATTATGACAGGTTCTCTCCGCTGATGTCTCCCGAGGGGCGGGCGGTGATAGAGGAGAAGGGATTTTTCGAGATAGACTCGGACGGGGACACCGTGACTCCGCTGGTGCCGGGCCGGGAGGAATGTGCATACGCGGCCTGCGATGCGGAGGGCAGCTGGTTCTGCACCATCGAGCGGTCCTGGTGCCGCGGCGGCTCGGACTTTGTCAAGCCGATCTCCTGCCGCCTCTACCCGATACGGGTCTCCAGGCTCTCCAACGGCATGACTGCCCTCAACCTGCACAGGTGGAACATCTGCGCCTGCGCCTTCGCCAAGGGCAGGCGGGAGGGCATACCTGTCTACAAATTCCTGCAGAAGCCCCTTACCGATGCCTTCGGGGAGGAGTTCTATGCCGCTCTTGAGGCCGCTGCCGCTCAGTTCAGGTAGAATTCTCCTGCCAGGCCGCGGTACCACTCGGAGCGGCTGCCGTCCGCATCAGTCAGGAGTACGTCCTCTGTGGTGAGGCTCTTCTTATGTGCCGGCGGTTCTGCATTTTTCCCAAAACTTACCAGAAGTCTCCGGATACCGGAGCGGGGGGTGGAGCTGATCCTCACCAGCCGCTGCGGGGCGAGGCCGTTGTCCCCGGCTGCCTGGAGTATCTGACGCCAGTATTCGGAGGGGATGATGATGTCCAGTTCCGAGGTGCCGGTCATCAGGGCCGAGGCGCAGCGCATGAGTTCGGAATAGGGCAGGGTTGCGGTGTGCCGGGCAGCGGAGCGGCGGGCATCGGGGTTGAGGAGGGTGCTGTCGTAGAACGGAGGATTGGACACGATCAGGTCAAATGTCTCCTTTCCGGCGGTCCCGGCGGTGAAGTCCTGGAGGGTGACGGTGCTGACGGCCAGCCGGTCGTGCCAGGGGGAGCAGAGGAAGTTCTCTCCGGCCTGGGCCGCTGCCTCCGCGTCAGGCTCGATGCCGGTTATCAGTGCTTCGGGGAAGCGCTGTGCCAGCATCAAGGCGATGAGGCCGCTGCCGGTGCCGATGTCCAGTATCTTCCCCGGACGGCCCTGACCGGCCCACGCTCCCAGCAGGACCCCGTCGGTTCCCACCTTCATCGCGCACCGGTCGTGCCATACGGTGAACTGTCTGAATCTGAAATACGGATTTCCCATGTTACTTCAATGTCTGTCCGGTACTTATGCCTGTGGAGCCGCCTACGCGGGAGGATTCCTCGACGTTGCCGACGTTGCGCCTGCGGACGTTTGTGGCCGTTCCGAAGCGCCAGCTGAACGAGAGGGTGACTTTCTGCATGTTGATGCGCTGGCGGATGCTGTAGGTCAGTACGTCGCCGGTGTAGGACGTGATGTCGGTACTCAGGGAACGGAGGATGTCCTGGACGTTGAGGGCGATGGTGCCGCGGCCGTCCCAGAGGTTCTTCTTGATGCCGGCGAAGAGCATGTACATCGGGCGGATGTTCATGTAGCCGACCGTCATGTTTCCGGTGGCCATGCCGCCTGCCTCGATCTTCCACTCCTTGGGCAGGAGGAAGTTGAGGTTGCCGTAGAAGCTCTGTACGAAGGAGCCGTCGGAATAGCTGCCCCCGGAGCTGGTGTTGCCGTTGTAGGCGGCGAAGTAGTTGGCCGATAGGTTGAGCCACTTGGCTATGGGCAGCTCGGAGATGGACAGGGCCGCTCCTGCGAGGGACTGGGTGCCGAAATTCTCCCAGATGAGGCGCTGTCCGCCGTTGTCCTGGTTGACCTCGGGACGCTGCATGATGAGGTTGGAGTTGTGCTGGTAGAGCAGGCTCAGGTTGAGGTGCTGGCCGTAGCCGACGGTCAGGGATACCTGGTCGGAGAACTGGGGGTCGAGGTCCGGGTCTCCCTCGGTGAAGGCGTTGGCCGAGATGTAGGTGCGGAAGGGGTTGAGCTGGCTGTAACCGGGGCGGCTGATGCGGCGGGTATAGGAGGCGGCCAGGCGCCACTTCTGGGTGGGCATGTAGCTTACGAATACGGTGGGGAAGAGGTTGAAATAGCTCTTGACGCTCTTTTCCCCGGCACTGCGCCAGTCTCCGCGGGCATATGTGTACTCGCCGCGCAGGCCTATCTTGGCCGACCATTTCGTGCCGAAGCTCTTGGCTGCGGAGATGTAGGCGGCGGCTATCTGCTCGTCGTAGAGGAAGAGGTTGGAGAGGTTGTCGTTGTAGTTCCAGGTTCCGCCGAAGTAGTCCTCGCGGACGGAGTTGTTGTCGGTGACGGTGCGGGACCATTTGAGTCCTGCCTCGAGCAGTCCGGTCTGCCAGAAGAGCTGCTGGTAGTCTGCCTTGGCGGACCATATCTGGAGATTCTGGGCGGCGTCCTGGCGGAAGACGGTGGAGTCCAGGGCTATCAGGGGCGTTACGGCCGGGTCGGGGATGTCGCTCTGGCTGCTGCCGTTGCGGATGTCGTACCAGGAGTAGTCGGCGTTGAGGGTGAGTTCCTGCATCCTGGCCGGGTCAAATGTGTGGGTGTAGTTGAGGTTGGCCGAGACTCCGTTGAAGTCGTCGGTATTGGCGATGTCGCTGTTCAGGCGGCCGAGGAGGGTCTCTCCGAGGAGGTGCTCGGTGAAGTTGTCTCCGTAGGTGTCGGAGCTGCCGCCCCGGAATGTGCCGTTGACGATGACGCCGAGGATGTCCCTGTCAGTGATGTACCAGTCGTTGCCGGCGCGGAACATCTGGTTGAGGTTGCGCATGAGCAGGTGCGAGGTGCCGGACATGGTGTATTCGTTGTCGGGTCCGTAGAGGGACTTGGAGAGCAGGTCCGCGGTCATGTCGTCGTAGCGGGCGCTGTAGGTCAGGAAGGTGCTGGTCTTGCGTCCGCGGTAGTTGAGGTTGACCGAGCCGTCGGCGCTCTGGTCCCAGCGGTCGAAGTACATGCCGCCGTAACCGAGGTTGACCGAACCGTTGAAGCCCTCCATGAAATTCTTTTTGGTAACGATGTTGATGATGCCGCCTCCGCCGGCCGCGTCATACTTGGCCGAGGGGTGGGACATGATCTCGATGCGGTCGATGGTGGTTCCGTCGGTGGACTGGAGCAGGACTTCCAGCTCCTTGCCGGAGAGGTTGGAGGGACGGCCGTCGAGCCATACGGCCACTGTGGAGCCGTTGAGCTTGACATTGCCCTCGAAGTCTATCGTCACGCCGGGGGCCTTGCGGAGCAGGTCGGTGCCGTTGCTGCCTTCGGTGGATACGGCGTCGGCGATGTTCATGACGATCTTGTCCAGTTTCTGTTCTATGACGGGGCGGCGGGCGGTGACCACGGCCTCCTCCAGCATCTCGGTGTCGGGCTCGAGGAAGATTACCGCATCTTGTTGCGGGACAGCGCTAAGGTCGGTTATCAGGTCGCGGTAGCCGATGAAGGAGGCCAGCAGTCTGTATCCGCCGGCGGAGGGGATGCGGTCGATGGTGAACCGGCCTTCCGCATCGGTGGTCGTACCGTTGACCACCGTGCTGTCGGGGGCTATCAGGGCGACGGTGGCGAACTCTATCGGTGCCTGCGTCGCTGCGTCCAGGACCCTGCCGGAGATGCTGCGGCCGTTCTGTGGACGGGCTGAGGCACAGACAGCCCACAGGAGC
Source organism: Candidatus Coprenecus avistercoris (assembly GCA_018712275.1). GTDB lineage: Bacteria > Bacteroidota > Bacteroidia > Bacteroidales > UBA932 > Coprenecus > Coprenecus avistercoris. Next base: position 5,432 of record DVHI01000091.1, read on the forward strand.
AGGGCGGTGATGGCCGCCGCTGCCCTTATTGTGCTGTATTTCATTGTACTTGGTTAATTATTGTCCTTGGTGATATATTTCATGTAGAGGGAGGTGATGTCCTCGATGGAGATGCCGAGGATGTCCATTTTCCTGAATACCTCCTTCAGGTCGCCGGAGATGAACCCCTCGCGCTGTTTCTCGCGGATGACGTTCCTGGCTCCGGGGCTGACGAAATACCCGATGCCGCGCTTGTTGTGGATGATGCCCTCGGTGGAGAGCTCGTCGTAGGAGCGGGCGACGGTGTTGGGATTGACCTCCAGGGATATGCCGCATTCCCTGACGGAAGGGATACGCTCGCCCTCGGGCCATGTGCCTGTCAGGATCCGCTCGCATATCGCGTCGGCTATCTGCAGGTAGATGGGCTTGTGCTGGTCGAATTCCATGGTTGTCTGAGTTTTGAGGGATTAGTACTGTATCCTGCGGATGCGGAAGTAGGTGAGGACCCAGAAGACTACGGGCAGGATGTAGCAGGTGAATACCATCACTGTCTTTACGAAGTTCTCGACCCAGTTGGCCATGATTTCGGCGTCCATGCTGTTGAGGACTGCTTCATCGAGGTGCTTTACGGTGGCTACTATCGACCAGGTGGCGCCTACGGAGACCAGGAATCCGACGCCGCAGATTACCAGGAGGGTCTTGCCTATCTTGTGGGTGCGGAAGAGCATGGCCATGAAGATGAGGGAGGACTGGCTGAGCAGCATGCCGAAGTAGGGGTTGAGGAACAGGGCGGGAGTGGCGTTGTACAGCCGGTCGAGGATGAACGTTTTTTCAAGAGAGGGGTCGATGTTGAACAGGTTGTCGGCGAATCCGCTGGTGGTGAAAATGTTCTTCCAGATGTGGCCGGAGAAGCCTCCGTCGGTGGGCATGGATGCGAGGAGGGAGTCGAGTGAGAGCATCAACACGGAGGTCAGGGCCGGGAAGAGAAGGGTGGCGATGACGAATACTGTCAGGGTCTTCTCGAGGGTGGAGGCGGGGGTGATGCCGTAGAATGTGCCCTCGACGTGGCGGTTCTCGTTCTTGTACAGCAGGAAGGGGATGAGGAAGCAGTAGAACTGCAGCAGGGTGGCGACGAGTGTGCCGCGGCCGGTGGTTCCTAAGTTGCCGCCTATCAGGAGAGTGAGGCCCCAGATCATCAGGTAGACCAGTACTATGACGGCCCAGAAGCCGAGGATGAGTTTGTATTTTTCGAGGAGCTCCTTGTAGATGTTGAGTCCGAATCTGCGTATGTTGAATGTTGCGTTCATGATAGTCTTCTGTTTGATAAAGGTGATGACTGTTTGCGGTGTTGTTGTGGTCCGGGTGTGTGCCGGCGGTTATCTGAACAGGGTTTTGAATGTTTCCTTGTTCCTGAGGGCGGCGTTGAATAGGGCCTCGAGGTTCACTCTGGAGGGCATGCCCTCGCGGTTGGGGATGACCTGGTAGTAACCGCTGAGGCTGCTCTCGCTCCAGTAAGCCTCGGGGTCGAGTTCCTGGCTCATGGTGAAGAGCAGCTTTTCACTTATCTGCTCTATGGAGGCGTTGAGGATCAGACCGCTGCGGTCGAGGATGATGACCGGGTCAATGAGGTTCTCCAGGTCGCGCACCTGGTGGGTCGAGATGGCGATGATCCTTTCCTCGGTGGCGCACTCGGAGATGACGCGGCGCAGGGTGGTCTTCGAGGGGATGTCCAGGCCGTTGGAAGGCTCGTCCATCAGCAGGATGCGGGTGTTGAGGGCGAGGGCGAAGGCTATCAGGGCCTTTTTCTGCTGGCCGTGGGAGAGCTTGTCGAAGCGGTAACCGGGGTCTACCTCGAAGGTCAGGCAGAGTTTCTGGAACTGGGCGGCGTCCCAGCGGGGGTAGAGCAGGGAGTTGCTCTTGGCGAATGTGTTGACGCTGATGGCCGGGGCGAAGAAGATCTCGGGCACGTAGTAGATGTCGCTGAGCATTCCGGGGTTGCGTTTCTCGGAGGGGATGCCGTCCACGGTGCAGCTGCCCTCCTTGGCCCGCAGCAGGCCGCAGATGATGCGCAGCAGGGTGGTCTTGCCGACGCCGTTCTCACCGAGCAGGCCGTAGATGCGGCCCGGCTCCATCTCGAGGCTCAGATCCTCGAACACGATGTGCTTCTTGTAGTTGAACTTCAGGTGGTCGATCTTGACGACCGGGTTGTTGGTGTCCATAACTTATACTTTTTGCGTTAATATTGTCTTCTCGATGTTGTCAATTCAGACATTGCTTTATGGTGCTGCTGTTAATGCTGTCATGGCTCTGTGCTGCCATTGCTCTATGCTGTCAGTGCCGTTGATGCTCTTGAGCTGTCATTGCTCTATGCTGTCAGTGCTCTTGTGCCGTCGCAGATGTCTGATTGCTGTCACAAACGTCTTACCTTTTCAGTGTATTAGTTTGCTAGTACACTGCAAAGGTAGACAAAAATTTCCTTTCTCCAAATTTTTTTGAAAAAATTTTGATTTTCCCCGCTCCTGAACGCTTTCCAGGTCTTTACCCCTACGGTTGTCACCAACCCCGGCTAAGACAGAAGCCGCACTGCTCCGAGAGTCGCCTGTAGCCGCATTTCCCCATCCACCACACCACGCCCACCTTCCGAAGGTGAGTCATTTCCCCGCATTTTCGTCTCACCTTCCGAAGGTGCGCAAAGGCACTACCGCCCTAGAACTACCTGTAGCCGCGTTTCCCCCTCCACCACACCATGCCCACTTTCCGAAGGTGCGTCGTTTCCCCGCATTTTCGTCTCACCTTCCGAAGGTGGGAGAGGTGACAGGATGAACTTTTATGTGCTGAAACAAGAACGAAATTGAATCGTTCGCACGGACGTCTATATAACTATCCGATAATCAAGGCATTTCGAGGCTTGCAGGTGTCTCAGTGTGGTTTCAGAACAGACCAAAGCACATGGATGTTCTACAAGATGGTGATTGTCAGCTGGTTGTGAGGGTTCGGCGTGCGAGCTCGGAGGACGGACAGACGTTACTCCTTCCGAAGGAGTTGGAGAAATTCGAGAAAATGCGACTCCTTCGGAAGGGGTAGAACGGAATATTGTGCGTTTTACGTGTTCTGGATGGTTTTTGTTGCCGTTACTCCTTTGGAAGGAGTCGGGAAAATGCAGTGAAAGGCTACTCCTTCCGAAAGACTACTCTTTCCGAAGGATTGGGGCAGAGGGAAATCCATCAATTTCCGCAACGGCAGCGAATAGCGGGAAATGGTGCCGTTGTGGAAGTGGCCGGGAGATAGGATGTGCCCTACGTGGCCTGTGGACGCAGTAGCTTCGGGCACGCGGTTCCGCAACGGCAGCGAATAGCGGGAAATGGTGCCGTTGTGGAAGTGGTCGGGAGATTGGATGTGCCCAACGTGGCCTGTGGACGTAGTAGCTTCGAGCACGCGGTTCCGCAACGGCAGCGAATAGCGGGAAACGGTGCCGTTGTGGAAGTGGCCGGGAGATAGGATGTGCCCTACGTGGCCTGTGGACGCAGTAGCTTCGAGCACGTGGTGCCGCAACGGCAGCGAAT
>DVHI01000092.1 GCA_018712275.1 Candidatus Coprenecus avistercoris
CCGCAGCCGATGAAGGAGAGCTGCCTGCTGACGTCGGAACTGGAGAAGACGAACGAGGCGTATGCGCTGGCGAAAATCAGGGCGGCGTCAGCGGGGGTGGCCACTCCGCCGGCTGCGAAGTTCACCACGGGCAGCTTGCCGTTCTCGTGAACGTACTTGACCAGGTCGTAGGGAACTTCCAGTTCCTTGGCCTCGTTGTACAGCTCGTCCTCGGGCAGGGCCTGGAGACGGCGGATGTCGCGCATCATGCTGCGCATGTGGGTCACGGCCTGTATCACGTCACCGGTGCCGGGTTCGCCCTTGGTGCGGATCATCGAGGCTCCCTCGGCGATACGGCGCAGGGCCTCACCCAGGTTCTTGGCTCCGCAGACGAAGGGCACGCGGAACTTGGTCTTGTCGATGTGGTAGACACCGTCGGCGGGGGAGAGCACCTCGCTCTCGTCGATGTAGTCGATCTCCAGGGCCTGGAGTATCTGGGCCTCTACGAAATGTCCGATACGGACCTTGGCCATTACGGGGATGCTGACTGCGTTCTGGATGCCGCGGATCATCTTCGGGTCGCTCATGCGGGATACTCCGCCGGCGGCACGGATGTCCGCGGGAATCCGCTCGAGGGCCATTACTGCGGCTGCTCCAGCCTGTTCTGCGATTTTGGCCTGCTCGGGAGTGGTGACGTCCATGATGACGCCGCCTTTGAGCATCTGGGCCAAGTTCTTGTTCAACTCATATCTGTCGTTCATAATACCTTGGTAGTTTTAAATTGTTAACAATAGTGTTTTATAGTTATTTAAAATAATAATGCTAATTTAGAAATTTAAAAGTCATTCTACAAATTTAAATTCGAGGTAAGACCGGCTCAGTAATGGTGGGTAGGGATGCGGTTTAAAATTGTAAATAGTTGGAATATAATAAAATAAAAATACAACGAGTGCTTTTAGGAGGTTTCTGAGCGACCTAAAGATACTCGTTGTATTAGTAATGTGTTGTGCAGGAATTGCTTATGATTCGGCAGTGATTCTGCACTTACGATTAGTAGGTGAAGCCGGTCATCCGCGGTCGTAGTGGGGCATCTCTTCCGGGATGACGATGGACAGCTCGACGATGCCTGCGACAGTTCTGCCGGATCCGTCGGCGGCATCCTTGTACCAGGGTGTCTGGTGGATGAGCTTGCGCTGGCCTTTCTTGCTGATGGTGTAAGAGTTCGTGGCGCCTTCGGAGAGGATGCGGGCGATGATGCCCCGCGAGCGTTCATTGTGACAGCCGAGCATGCACTTGCCCCGCATGTCCCCGTTCACCGCCACCGACTTCTCGTTCTGGTACACGATCACGCACTCCGTATCGCACACCGTCACCGCAGGTTCCACATATTTGAAAAAATCATTCATTGTCATATAGTGAGCGTAAATGACTGAGCCGTGAGCCGAAGACAACGCCGCAGTTTGCCCGTTATGGCGCGATTTTACAGGTGTTCCTCCCAGAATTTAAACATGGACTGATACAGGTGATAAGTCGTATTCTCCCGCTCCGAGATGCCGTGGGTGCGCATCGGATAGGAAAGCTGGTAGAACATCTTGTTCTGGCGGATGAGCTCGTTGACCAGCATCTCGCAGCACTGGTAGTGGACATTGTCGTCGCCTGTGCCGTGGATCAGCAGCAGGTCGCCCTTGAGTCCTCCGGCGAAGTTGATGGCCGAGCCGTCATGGTAACTCTGCGGATTGAGCGAGGGGATTCCGGAGTATCTTTCCTGGTAGATGGTGTCGTACAGATAGAGGGAATACACTCCTGCCACTGCGATGCCTGTGGAGTAGATGTCGGGATACTTGAACATCAGGTGAGCCGTGGACGAGCCGCCGCCGCTCCAGCCCCAGATGCCGATACGGGCGGGGTCCATGAAGCTGTAGGTCTGCAGGAGCCTGGTGACTGCCGCAGCGTGGTCGGCGATGGGCAGGATGCCGATCTTGCCGTGTACGCATTTGCGCCACTCATGTCCTCTCGGGGTAGCCGTGCCGCGGGGATCGACGCTCATCACGACATATCCCTGCTGGGCGAGGAAACGGCTCCAGAGGTCGCCTCCTCCCCACGAGTTCTGTACGGTGGACTGCCAGGGCTCTCCGTAGATGAAGAAGATGACCGGATATTTCTGCGACGGGTCGAAGCCTGCGGGCTTGATCATCCATCCGTCGAGTTCTATGTCGCCTATGTCCACGCGGAAGAATTCCTTGGGGTTGAGGTCCAGGGCGGCGAACTTGGCGGCCAGCTCATGGTTGTCCTCGAGTACGCGGACTGTCTTGTGCCTGGGAAGGGTTACTATCTCGTAGACGGTAGGGGTCTCGCTGTTGCTGAAGGTGTGCATGGCGTACTTGGCGTCCGGCGAGATGTTGTAGTAATGGTGTCCGGCGGGGGCGTCTGCGGGGGTCAGGCGCTCGGGCTCCCCCTTGCCGTCCAGGCGGCTGCGGTAGAGGTAGCGGTCTATGGGGCTGTCCGGTGTACCGATGTAGTAGACCCAGCCGCCCTCGGCGTCTATGCGTATGATGCTCTCGTAGTCAAAGTCCCCGTTGGTAATCAGGGTCATGTCACTGCCGTCGCGGGATACGCGGTAGAGATGTCTCCAGCCGTCTCTCTCGCTGGTCCAGGTGAAATACTTGCCGTCCTCGAGCCATACGATGTCGTCATGCACGTCGAGGAAGGCCTCGTCGGTCTCGGTGAGCACGGGGGTGAGCTCCATCGTGCGGATATTGCCGTAGAAGACCCAGTCTGTGTTCTGGGCGCGGTTGAGCCTCTGAATCATCACCTCGTCCGAGCCGGGTACGAACTCCATGCGGGCCAGGTAGTGCTCTCTCGGGTCGCCCTCGAACTCGAACCAGCGGGTGGCGGGCTCAGCGGCATCCACGTCCACTACGCCGATGCGGGCGGCTGAGTTGGTGGTGCCGGCCTTGGGATAGGGCAGGGGAATGACGGTGGAGTATATCGAGTCGATGTTGTCTATCATGTAGAAGGTGCCGGTGCCGCGGGTGTCGAACTGCCAGTAGGCGATGCTCCGGCTGTCAGGGCTCCAGCGCCAGCCGTCCTGCTGGTGCAGCTCCTCCTCGTAGACCCAGTCGAACTGGCCGTTTATGATCTCGTCGTTGCCGTCGGAGGTCAGCTGGCGGACGGTGCCGTCGGCGAGGCTCTCTACGTAGAGGTTGTTCTTATACACGTAGGCGATTTTCGTTCCGTCGGGAGAGAACTTGGCGAACTGCATCCAGCAGGGCTCGAAGCCAGGGAGGCCGAGCTGGCGGAGCTCACCCGAAGCGGGTATGTAGATCCAGTAGTTGCCTCTCTTGGCCGTCCTCCACACGCGCTGCGCGTCAGTGTAGATCATCAGCTGCGAGCCGTCGGGCGACCAGGTATAGCCGTTGATGGTCAGCGGGCGGTCCCATCCTTCGGGGATGAGGGAGGAGGCGGCTACGGTGACTGTCTTCTCCCCGGTCCTGATGTCATTGAGGACAATGTTCTGTCCTCCTGTGGCCCCGTCCCTCTCAATCGTGAGGAAGGAGTGGCCGTCCTCGGCCCATCGGAAGGCGCTCACGCCCTTGGCCGAGTATTCGTAATTCCTGTATATGTCCTCCAGGGTCAGTTTCCCGTCCTGGGCTGACGAGGAAATGACGGCTGCGGTCACAAGGAGTGCAGCCGCGGAGATGATGCGTGAATATTTCATTTCGGGAAATATGTTTAAAGGTTATTGTTTCTCAATCATTTTTTCTGAGATGCCGTAGCCCTCGAAGACTTTTCCGGAGGCCTTTTCTTTATAAAGGTATCCGCGGTACATTCCGCTGCAGTTGAAAGGCATGGTGAAGTTTCCTTCCTTGTCGACGGCGATGAGGCCTCCGTTGCCCTCCTCACGGTTCAGCTCATTGAAAATGATGTGGTGAGCGGCTTCCTCGAGGCTCTCGCCGAGGAATTTGTACCTGGCGTTGAGGTTGAATGCCACGGAGTGGCGGATGAAATACTCACCATGGCCGGTGCAGGAGACTGCGACTCCGTCGTTGTCGGCGTAGGTGCCGGCTCCGATGACGGGAGCGTCGCCGATGCGGCCCCATTTCTTGCCGAACATGCCGCCGGTGCTGGTGCCTGCGGTCAGATTGCCCTCAGAGTCGAGGACGACGCAGCCCACCGTGCCGTTCTTCTTGGACTTGGCCTGGAGCTCCTTGACCCATTTCATGGTCCGGGGAGTGGCGAAGTAGGAGTTGTCCTCCACCGTCTCGAGGCCCTGCTCCTCGGCGAAGCGGTCCGCGCCGGTGCCGCTGAGCATCACATGGGGGGAGGCGGTCTTCACGGCGTATGCGGCGTCAATGGGGTGCTTTACATGGCGCACACCGGCTACCGCGCCTGCACTGAGGTCCTTGCCTTCCATGATGGCTGCGTCCAGCTCGAAGTAGCCTTCGGCGGAGATGGTCGCTCCGACTCCGGCATTGAACAGGGGATTGCCCTCGAAGTAGCGGATGACGGCCTTGACCGCCTCGGTGCCGTTGCCTCCGCCGTCGAGCACCTCACGTCCGATGTTGAGGGCGGAGTCCAGGGCCGCATAGTATTTTCCTGCGACCTCCGGGTCATCGGCCTTGTCGCCCATCTCGCCGGCACCGCCGTGAACGACAATAACATACTCTCTTTCGGGCACCGGAGCCTGGTGGCCTTTATTGTCTGTACTGTTGCTCCCGCAGCCTGAAAGGGTAAGGGCCAGTGCGGGGATTAAGGGGAAAAACAGGTTCTTTTTCATGGTCATATTTTAAATTGAGTTGTGGTACAAATGTAGGTAAAATAAATTATAATTCTTATCTTTGAAGTCAGTACAACCTATAAAAATACTGCCATGTTTTCAAGAGAGACTTATATTGAGCGGAGAGCCCGTCTGGTGGCCGACATGAAGTACCACGGAGAGACCGGACTTCTCCTTTTCCTGGGCAACGACGAGTCCGGGATGAACTACACTGACAACACTTATCCCTATCGTCAGGATTCGACCTTCCTTTATTTCTTCGGGCTGGATTTTGCTGGACTGGCAGCTGTGGTCGATATTGATGAGGGTGTCTCCACTGTTTACGGAAACGAGCTTACGATAGATGATATAGTGTGGATGGGCAGCCAGCCGTCGCTCAGAGAGAAATGCGATATGGCAGGAGTTGACAGGACCGAACCGTCGGACAATCTGAAGACTCAGGTTCAGAAGGCTCTGAACAGAGGACGTATGGTCCATTTCCTGCCTGCGTACAGACCTGAGCACACATTGAAGATATTCGACCTTCTGGGTCTTCCCGGAGAAGCACAGACAGAGCAGGTGTCCATTCCGTTTATCAAGTCAGTAGTCAACATGAGAAACCACAAGACTCCGGCCGAGATAGATCAGATAGAGGAAGCTGTGGATGTTTCCGTGGAGATGCATCAGGCCATGATGCGGATGGTACGACCGGGTGTGTCAGAAGCTGAGATTGCGTCAGCTGTGACAGAAATAGCTCTGCGCAAAGGGGCCGGCCTGTCGTTCCCTGTCATTGCCACGGTCAACGGCCATACCCTGCACAACCATTACCACGGCAACATCCTTCAGGAAGGCGACCTCTTCCTGCTCGACGCCGGTGCTGAGAATTCCATGCATTATGCCGGCGATCTCTCGTCCACTGCTCCTGTCAGCAAGCGCTTCACCGATCAGCAGAGGATGATCTACGATATGGCCCTGCACGCGCACATGACAGCCGTGGAGGCCCTCAGGCCCGGAGTCGCGTTCAGGGACGTGCATCTCAAGACGGCCGAGACCATCGCCGCCGACCTCAGGAGCATCGGCCTGGTGACCGGGGATCCCGCCGAGGTGGCCCATGAGGGTGCCTACGCTATCTTCTTCCCCTGCGGTCTGGGCCACATGATGGGCCTGGACGTACACGACATGGAGAACCTGGGCGAGGTATGGGTCGGCTACGACGGTCATCCCAAGAGCGCTACCTTCGGTTTCAAGTCCCTGCGTCTGGCCCGTCCCCTGGAGCCCGGCTTCGTACTCACCATCGAGCCCGGTATCTACTTCATTCCAGAGCTGATAGACCTGTGGAAGAGCCAGGGCAAGTTCAAGGACTTCCTCAACTATGACGAGATAGAGAAGTTCAAGGGCTTCGGCGGCCTGCGCAACGAGGAGGACTACCTCATCACTCCCGACGGCAAGCGCCGGCTCGGACATCTCTACAAGCCCATGACGGCCGAAGAGGTGGAGGCAATGAAACAGTAATCCACTATAGCACAGGACAATGATAGTTAAAATCTGCATAGGAAGCTCCTGCCACCTCAAAGGCTCCTACGACGTGGTCGAGGGCATGAAGGAAATGCTCCGCAAGTACGACGTGGAGGAACTCATCGAGCTTCAGGCCAGTTTCTGTTTCGGACAGTGCGCCGACGGGGTCGTCATGAGGGCCGAGGAGGCTCTCGACGGCTCCGCGGACGTGTTCGTCCGGGGCGTGAACAAGGACAATATAGAGGAAAAATTCCTCACCGAAGTGTATCCCAGGCTCGGCCTGCCCCAGCCGTAATCCGGGGCCCGCTACAGACAATCCAGACTTATGAAAGAATATCTCGAATTTAAGAAAGCCCGGTGCAAGGACTGCTACAAATGTCTCAGGGAATGCCCGGTGAAAGCCATTGAGGTTAAGAACCATCAGGCTCAGATCATCAAGGAACGGTGTATCCTCTGCGGACGCTGTACAGTAGTCTGTCCTCAGAATGCCAAGATCGTCCACAGCGAGAAGGAGGAGGTGGACGCCCTCCTGCTTTCCGGGGACAATGTGGTGGCGAGCATTGCGCCTTCGTTCATATCGTCCTTCCGTCTTCAGAGCTTCGCCCAGATGGAGGCCGTGCTGCTCAAGCTCGGCTTCGCCTTCGCCGAGGAGACGGCCGTCGGAGCCAATGCCGTGACCAAGGAATACGCCAGGTGCATTGCCACAGGAGAGTATAAGAATTTCATCACCTCCGCCTGTCCTGCCCTCTGCCGCCTCATCCAGGAGTACCATCCCGATGCCCTGAAGTACCTCGCACCGGTGGATTCCCCGATGATTGCACATGCCAAGATGTTGAGGCAGAGATTTCCCGGCTGCAAGGTCATTTTCATAGGCCCCTGCATTGCCAAGAAGAGGGAGGCCCGTGAGAGCGGACTGATAGCCGGAGTGCTGACCTTCGAGGACCTGCGCCGGCTGATGGTCGAGAGGGGACTTACCTTCCCCCTGCCTGACGCTGTGGCCCTGGAGGGGGAGAGATACGGCTGTACCGGCATACCCGGGGAGAATCCGGCCAACCGCAGTAAGTCCTATCCGATACGCCGCGGCATCATCCATTCCTTCGAGGCCCGTCCCCAGGGCTATGACTATGTGGCTGTGGACGGTCCGCAGAACTGTGTCAATACCCTGGAGCACATCGACAAGGTCAGCGGAGTGTTCTTCGAGATGAATATGTGCGAGAATGCCTGTGTGAGCGGGCCGTGCAGCCTGGTCGGAGACGGAGAGGGAGTGCGGGCCACAGTGGATGTGAAAAGGTATGTGCGTAGAGAGTGCGGAGCTCTTCCGCCCGAGAAGGAGGGAGACCGGGAATATACCGTGGACATCTCGGCTGACTATCCTAAGATCGAGAACAGAAGTCTGATACCTACTCCGGAGCAGATAGAGGAGATACTGCACCGTACCGGCAAGTTCAGGCCCGAGGACGAGCTCAACTGCGGCTCCTGCGGATACCCTACCTGCCGCGAGAAAGCCTGGGCTGTCTTCAACGGCTATGCCGACATCGACATCTGTCTGCCTTACATGCGCGAGAGGGCGGAGTCCATGTCCTACGAGATAATCCACAACAGCCCCGAGGGCATCGTCGTCCTGGACAGCGACATGAATGTGGTGGATATCAACGCCAAGGCCCGCGAGCTGCTGGGCATCACCACCGTCAATGTCAAGGGCCTGCCTGCCGTGGACTTCTTCAATCCCACCGAATTCCTCATAGCCCAGAACTCCGGGAAGCAGTATGTGCGCAAGAAGATGTACGTGTCCGAGACTAAGAAGCACATAGACCTGTCCATCAGCATCCTCAAGAGCAATCGCGCTCTCTTCGGCATCCTCAAGGATATAACCGATGAGGTGCAGTACAGCGAGAAGCTGGGGAAAATGCGTATGGAGACCCTGTCCACCACCGACGACGTCATCAAGAAGCAGATGCGCGTGGCCCAGGAGATAGCCTCCCTGCTGGGTGAGACTACGGCCGAGACCAAGGTAGCCCTGCTCAAGCTCAAGAAGACCCTCATGCAGGAAGAGGAGGAGAGGGAGAAGTCGGAAGGGAAAGCCTGACACTCACATGGATATGTTATGAAGGAACTGTTTATAGAATACGGATACGTTTCCCTGAACAAGTACGGGGAAGAGCTCTGCGGGGACAATGTGGAGGGGGTTACGGTCGACGGCTATACCACCCTCGTCCTGGCTGACGGGCTGGGCAGCGGGGTGAAGGCCAACATCCTCTCTACCCTCTCGTCCAAGATTCTCTGCACTATGGTGTCCAATAACATCCCCATCGAGGACTGTATCGAGACCATGATCCAGACCCTGCCGGTGTGCAAGGTCCGCGGGGTGGCCTACTCGACCTTCTCGGTGATTCACGTGGACTCTGCCGGTCACGGCTATCTTTTCGAGTTCGACAATCCTCAGGCGATATATTATCACGACGGCCGCTGCATCGACTTCGACCGCAAGCCCCTCGAGGTGCTGGGCAAGAAGGTCTACCACTCGAAGCTGTCGCTGTGCGACGGGGATGTGGTGATGGTCATGTCCGACGGTACTATCCATGCCGGTATCGGACGGGTGCTCAATTTCGGCTGGGACCGCCGCGAGATCATGGAGCATCTGGACCGCAATATCCAGCCGGAGATGTCGGCCCGCTGCGTGGCCTGGCTCCTGGCCGCCGCCTGCAACGACCTGTACATGGACAAGCCGGGCGACGACACGACCGTGGCCGCGCTGAAGATGCGCGAGGCCCTGCACGTCAACCTGATGGTGGGCCCGCCGGTGAACAAGGAGAACGACGACTACTATGTCGGCAAGTTTATGGAGGGCGACAGCAGGAAGGTGGTCTGCGGAGGCACCAGCTCCCAGATAGTGGCCCGCTATCTGGGCAAGAAAGTCACCACCAGCCTCGACTTTCCCGACAAGGATATCCCGCCCATCGGTCACATCGACGGCATAGACCTGACGACCGAGGGCGTGATTACCCTGCGCCGCCTGCTGGAGCTTACTGAGAAGTACATATCGCCCAACGACCTCACCCCCAAGATGTTCACCAAACAGGACGGAGCCTCCCTTCTGGCGGAGATGCTGCTCGAGGAGGCCACCCACATCACATTTTTCGTAGGACAGGGAGTCAATAAGGCCCACGAGGGACTGCCCATCGACACCACCTTGAAGCTGAAGCTGATAGAGCGCCTGGCCTCCAGCCTCAAGTCCATCGGCAAGGTCGTGGAGATTCACTACGCCTAGGAGTTCAGCGCGTTTTCCCTACTCCATGTTCGGATAATGCGTATATTTGACTTCGTCATTTGTACTGTTTACGCCTCGGCATAACAAATAGATTTGCTCTGCCCTCGGCGTCCGCCTTCAGACCTTTAGGCGGAAGGCACAACTGACACCGATAAAGCGGGAAAGTAGCAAAGAGGGATTTCCAATGCAAATAAAAAGTCATTGATAATCAAAGATATTATACCAAAAAGGGATTTCCAGTGCAAATAAAGGCACTATGCATAAAACGGTACATATGCAGAGTATCTCCGAG
>DVHI01000093.1 GCA_018712275.1 Candidatus Coprenecus avistercoris
GTGAGCAAAAAACACGGGAAAACTGCGCACCTTCGGAAGGTGGGAAAAGGCGGCTGGGAATGAAAACGCGGGTACAGGCCCTACAGAGGGTCCCGGGCCAATTGCGCACCTTTGGAAGGTGAGCAAAAAACGCGGGAAATACGCACACCTTCGGAAGGTGAGCAAAAAAACGTGGCTATATTCCTCTGACCAGACGCGCTATCTGCTCAGCCGTCCCGATATTGTAGCCCTGAGAGATGTAGACGATGCGGCCGAAGGTGTCGGCTATCACGAAGACGGGATACTCTACGTCGCGGAGGGAGAGCTTCAGCTCGCGGCACACCGCGCTGAGCACAGCCCAATCGCGGTCTACTCCGAAATGCACGCCGGCGGGCGCTGAAGGGAATCCGTCCGAGAGATACTGCCGGTATTCCCGTTCGCTGCCGTACATCAGAATCACCGGACATTCAGGCACATCCGCGAATACTCCGCGCACGGCATGGTTGCTCGGCTCGTGCCTGGGCTGCATGAACCCGAGCACGAAGAACCCGCGCCCGGTGGTGGCCAGAATCGTGGACTCCCGCAACTCTCCGTCGGCCTCCGACTGAACAGCGAAGTACAGTGCCTCCGCATTCATGCTCCCGATTACCTGCAGGTCCGAAGGATCCTCCCTCATCACCAGCGTCACGTCCGTATTTTCCCCGGCCGTCACTGAGAAGAACGTCATGGTCGCCAGCACCTTGCCGCTCGCCATTCTCGTTCCCGACACCATCATGTAATGTCCGCAGTCTAGAGCCACCGGTCCGTCCCCGAAGACAGTCTTCCAGGTCATCGACCCCTCGCGTCCTTCCTTGTCCGTGAAATTCAGCGTTACCGGTGAGCCGCCGTCCAGCCGCGCCAGGGTAAAATGCGTCTCGTACTTCGGGTCATCGATATACTCCTGCCCGGCATAGTCTACAGTCACCGTACCCTGCTCTGCCACAGCCGCAGCCGAGCCGCCGGAAAGGTCCACATCCACCCAGCGCTCACCGTCATGGTACTGCAGCTTCCCGCTGACCTCCTCCAGCCTGGCCGGTATCCCGAAGGTGCGGCAAAGAGCCACGAAAAATACATCCCGTGAATAGCTGTCCGCAGCCCCGAGCCGGAACACCCCGACGGGCGTCACCGGAATCACTAAAGGATTGTACCGGTCGCAGATCCTGATGCCCGAAGCATAGTCAATCAGTGCCTCAACCCCCACAGGCTCAGACCCAAAAGATCCGGAAGGCCCGAAAACCCCATCGGAAGCAGCCTTCAAAAAAACACTGCGGTAGGGCGACAGCAGCTCCAGTCCCACCCGCGGATTGAGCACATAATCCCTCAGCACCGGATCATCGCCATTATAGGCAAAATGCGAGATATGGTCCGTCAGCACCCCCGAGGGCATATCGCGCAGGTCCTTCTCGCTGAGCAGGTCCAGCATGTGCAGGGCATCGCGTCCATAGCTCCGGGAGGCCTCCATGTAGGCAGCAATCTCCCTCCAATTGCCCCTCGCCTTCGCCAGATAAGGGTCGGAAGTATCGAACCCCGCGATATAGGCAACCCGCAGCGAATCCTCACGAGCGAGCCGCACCGCATTGGCCTGCACAGCCTCCGGCGTCAGCTCCACCACGGCCTTCCCCTCTGCGGGCGGCACGATGTCCAGCTCCTCATACCCGCGGAAGACACTGTCCTTGTCCAGGACCAATGTCAGGGAAGTCTCCCCCTCCGAAAGGGCAAGCCGTCCATAGCCGAACCGCCCTCCGGAAGAAGCCCAGACGAGGATGTCCCCCCGCCCGAACGTCGCATGGGACAATCCGTTGCGGTCGCTGATATCCGTCACCGCCGTATAGAACTCGGAGTAATTGTAAATCTTATATTCGACCCGTGCCCCCTCCACAGGCACTCCGGCAGCATCCGTCACTGTCACCGTCACCCGCTCGACAGGGGCGTAATTCGAGGTCACGTTTATCTCAGTATAGCAGTCGGTCCGGGAAATGACATCCTCCGGGCCCTCATAGCGGCCGAATACATTGGTATGCATCATCACACCGCGCAGGGCTGTGGAACTGAACCAGGCCACGTCCAGCTCAGGCTCCGGCTCGCAGGCTCCGAGGTAGTGCCAATGCCCGTCCACCCAGGCCTCGACCCACGCATGGTTGTCGTCTGTATGTGCCCATCGCGGGGTATAGACCTGACGGGCAGGGATTCCCACGGTGCGCAGGGCGGCCACAAGCAGGACCGACTCCTCTCCGCAGCGGCCGTATCCCGTCCGGATCGAGGCCAATGGCGAGGAGGTCCGGGCATCCGAGGGAGTGTAGGTCACCCGCTCGTGGCACCAGTGATTGACCTCAAGCACCGCATCGTGCATCGACAGTCCACGCACCCTGCCGCTCAAGTCCTCGTAGCACTCCGTCCGGAACTCATCCAGAGTCTCGTTGTTGACCCGCAGCGGCAGCACGAAATGCCGGAACAGTTCCTCGGGCACCTCCCGTCCCCACGGCATCTCCTCCCGGGCCCTAAAGACAGTACGGACCCCGTCCAGATACAACTGCGGACTGTAGTCCGCCACATCCCCCACCGGCATATACGCATAGAGGAACTCCATCGCCTTCCGCTCCTGCCGGCCAGCACAGCCCGAGAGCACCTGCTCCATATCCAGCCCGTCCCCTATCGCAGCCGCCTTGGCCGCCAGATCCTTTTTAACAAGAGAACGCTCCCCGCACGCTGTCATCAGCAGCACCAGTACGGAAGCGAGACATATCACCATATTCCTTTTCATATCGTACAATTTTATGATTCAATATTCGCATAGCGAAATTAGAAAAAAATTCTCTAAGGCAGATTACGAGATGCGGTTGAGTTCCCGGACAATCATATTCTTGGCCTGCAGCAGAGCCTTGAGCTCGCGCATGGTCTTCTGCAGGCCGGACTCGGCTAGCTCCGCGGAGGACTGTTCCTCCTGACCTGAAGCAGACAACGCCGCGTCACGGGCACTTCCGCTCTGGAGCCGCCCCAGCTCCGCCATCAGCTGGGAGCAGGCATGCTCGACGTATTTGAGTTTGTATACCAACACGGCCTTAGGCACGTTGATATCTATGGTATTGCGCTCAGGTATCTGGGACTTGAGATACTCCTTGACGTTGATGACGTACTTGGCCTCGGTGATGTCCACCACGGCTACCGACACCTGCGGGTCCTGGCAGTTGACGAACTGCCTGAGTATCCGGCCCTGCAGCACTTCGGGGTCCCGTCCGGCCTCGGAAGAGTCCTCCTCGAGCAGCTGGTCACGGAAAGAGAAATACATCTGGAACATCCTGCAGTACAGCGGATTCTGGAGTTCCAGACCATCGTCCTGGAGCTGGGCCGAGATGTATTCCGCGACGGTGATACGGATGACAGGAGCCTCCGCGCCATAGGTCTTGCTGCCATCGAATGTCAGGATGTATTCCCCGAACTTCAGCAGATAGTAGACCAGCTCCCGCTCGACCGGATCCAGCAGCGGCACCGGGTTCATGGCCGCCTCCGCCAAAGACGGACTGCCGGCAGAGGCCGCATCACCTCCGAAAGAACCAGCATTGTCCTGTCCATAAGCGCCGTCCCCCGCAGCAGGAGCGCCGTACTCCCGGCCGTCCTCACCGTCAGCCGCACGCACCGCCTCCTGAGCCGCAGCCCGTCTGGCCGCCGCCTCTTCCCTCCGCCGCTGCTCGAACTGCCCGGACTCTATCCGCTTGCGCCGCACCCTCGCAACCTCCGCGAAGAGCACGTCCTCCTTCATCCCCAGCCGCTGGGCGCACTGCTCGATATAGACCGACCGCGCTATCTGGTCCGGAATGACCGCTATGGTATCTATGATGTCCCTGATCAGCTCCGCCTTCCGGATGGGATCGCGCTCGATGGTGGAGGAGAGCAGGTCGTATTTGAACTCTATGAAGTCGGTCTCGTGCTCCGAGAGGAAGTCCAGAATCTCCTGCCTCGTGTGGGAGCGGGCGAAGGAGTCGGGATCCTCCCCGTCCGGCAGCAGCACCACCTTGATGATCATTCCCTCCTCGAGCAGCATGTTGATACCGCGGAGGGAGGCCTTGATGCCAGCCGCGTCCCCGTCGTAGAGCACGGTGACATTGTTCGTGAAACGCTTGATGAGCCGGATCTGGTCCGTAGTCAGGGATGTGCCTGAGGATGCCGTAACATTCTCTATTCCCGCCTGGTGCATGGAGATGACGTCGGTGTAACCCTCCACCAGGTAGCATTTCTGCTCGCGGGCGATGGCCGACTTGGCGAAGTAGATGCCGTAGAGGGAGCGGCTCTTGTGGTAGATGTCGCTCTCGGGAGAATTGAGGTACTTGGCCACCGTCTTGTCCTCCCGCAGGGTCCTGCCGCCGAAGGCTATTACCCTGCCGCTGAGGGAGTGTATCGGGAAAATGACCCTCTCCCGGAATTTGTCCACCAGTTCCCCTCCATGCTCGTAGCAGAGGCCGGTGGAAAGCAGGTATTCCGCCTTATAACCGTTCTGCAGGGCGGTCCGGGGCAATGTCGCGGCGGCCGGTTCTCCGGCGAAGGACCGTCCGGAGGGGGACCATCCCAGCCCGAATTTGCGGATCGTCTCATCGGAGAATCCCCTCTTCTGCCGGAAGTAGGACAATCCCACGGAATGTCCCTCCGCAGTATTGAACAGGGCGTCCGCATAGAACCTGGAGGCAAATTCCGAAACGGCTATCATCGACTCCCGCTTGAGGCGGTCGGCCGTATCCTCGGCGCTCTCCTCCTGCTCGTGGACCTCT
This sequence comes from Candidatus Coprenecus avistercoris, assembly GCA_018712275.1. Classification (GTDB taxonomy): domain Bacteria; phylum Bacteroidota; class Bacteroidia; order Bacteroidales; family UBA932; genus Coprenecus; species Coprenecus avistercoris. The sequence goes on from DVHI01000093.1 coordinate 4,779, forward strand.
ATCCCGTATTTGCGGGCAAGGTACTTCAGAGCCTCGGGGTAGGTCATCTGCTCGTGCTCCATGACGAAGGTCACGGCGCTGCCCGCCTTGCCGCACCCGAAGCACTTGAAGATGCCCTTGCTCGGGGAGACCGAGAACGAGGGGGTCTTCTCGTTGTGGAAAGGACAGCAGGCTATGTAGTTGGCTCCGCGTCGCTTGAGGGTGACGAAATCGCTGATGACATCGACTATCTCGGTCGCGTCCAGTATCTTTTCTACGGTGGCTCTGTCTATCATAGGTTACAAAAATATGGAATTTTGAAATATTCTGTCTATTTTTGTTTGATTTTGCATTACTCAACGATATGCCCGACTACAATGTAAAGAACATTTCCTCCCTGAAGACCAGGATCCAGATCCTGGACAAGATCATCGTGGTCGTCTGGGTCGGTCTGATAGTCCTGATATACTTCGACATAAGCTGGGCTGTCGCCGTCATACTGGTGGCCCAGCTGACCCTGTACATCATCCGCCGCAGGATGAAGAAGGACCTGAATCAGAAAGAGATACTGGCCAAGATGGTGGAGGAGCGCACAGCCGGACTCCGGCAGGAAAGGGACAAGGTGGTGCAGGAGTCCAAGGAACTCTCGGACGCCCTCGAGGCCCTGGCAAAGGCCCAGAACGAGCTGGTGCGCAAGGAGAAGATGGCCACTGTCGGCAACCTCACCTCCGGTCTGGTGGACCGTATCCTCAACCCCGTCAACTACATCAACAACTTCTCAGGCCTGACCATCAGCACCCTGCAGGAACTGCGCGGCGAGATAGACTCCGTCCGGGACAGCATCCCCGCCGACAAGTACGAGGATATCTGCGAGACCCTGGAGATCATCGACACCAACCTCAGCAAGATCAACGGCCACGGCTGCAACACCGTCCGCATAGTCAAGGCCATGGAGGAGCTCATCAAGACCCGCCACAGCAACATCACCCTCACCGACATCCGGACAGTCTGCAAGGTCAATGTGGAACTGGCCCGCAAGCATTTTGCCAAGACCATCGAGCTCAACGGCATAGACCTGCGCCTCAACGTGCCCGACACTCCCGTCAACGCCGAGATCAGCATCGACGAGATGAACAAGGTGATGCACCACCTCATCTCCAACAGCATCTACGCCGTCAGCAAGAAGCTCCAGAAACAGAACTTCTCCCCCGAGATAGTAATCCGCGTCATCCCCCTGCCGGACGACCGGACCGAGATATCCATAAGAGACAACGGCATCGGCATCGAGGACACCATCAAGTCCCGCATCTTCGAGCCGTTCTTCACCACCAAACCCACCTCAGAGGCCGCAGGCACCGGCCTCTATCTGTGCCGCGAGATGATTCTCAACCACAAGGGATCCATCGACGTGGAAAGCCGTCAGGGCGAATACACAGAGTTCCGCATCACCATTCCCAACTCTCAAAACATCACAGCCGATGAATGAGGATTCGTACCAGGAACTGGCCCGGCTCCGGGAGCAGGTGGCCAAGCAGGAGAAAATGGCCTCCCTCGGCATGCTCACCGCAGGCATAGCCCACGAGATACAGAACCCGCTGAACTTCGTAATCAATTTCAGCAAGATGTCCGGCAAACTGCTCGAGGACCTGGATGAGATCCTCTCAGGAGCCGGAGAGGGTCTCTCCGATGACGACCGGGAAGAGCTCGGCGAGATCATGGGAGACCTCAAGGACAATATCCGGCGCATCTGTGAGAACGGCGAGCGGGCCTCCAGCATCATCCGCAACATCCTGCTCTACTCCCGCGGCAAGGAGGACGAATATCTTCCCACCGACCTCTGCCGCCTGACCAAGGAATACGTCGCCCTATCCTACCACGCCATGAGGGCCAACCACAAGAACTTCAACGTCACCTTCGAGGAGGACTACGACGAGACCCTCCCTCAGGTCAACGTCATACCCCAGGACTTCAGCCGGGCAGTGCTCAACATCATGAACAACGCCTGCTACGCCGTCTTCTCCAAGTCGCGCGGAGCCACTGACTGCTGCTATACTCCTACCATACGGATCTCCCTCCGCCGGGACGGAGACAGCGCCCGCCTGGTCATCGAGGACAACGGCACCGGCATCCCCAAGGACATCCGCAGACATCTGTTCACCCCCTTCTTCACCACCAAGCCGGTGGGCGAGGGCACCGGACTGGGCCTGTCGATCACCAAGTCCATCATCGAGCAGAAGCACCGCGGGAAGATAGAAGTCGAGTCCGAGCCGGGACAGTACAGCCGGTTCATCATCACCATTCCACTCAATCTGAAAAAATAGACACGATATATGGCTCTCAAAATACTCAGCGTAGACGACGAGGTAGATTTGGAAATCCTGCTGACCCAGTATTTCCGCCGCAAGATAAAGAAGGGCGAGTACGAGTTCTCCTTCGCCCACAACGGAGTCGAGGCCCTCAGGATGCTCCTCGAGCATCCTGATTTCGACATCATCCTGAGCGACATCAACATGCCCGAGATGGACGGCCTGACCCTCCTCTCCAAGATCAACGAGATGCGCAATCCGGCCCTCAAGTGCATCATGGTCTCCGCCTACGGCGACATGGACAACATCCGCAGCGCCATGAACCAGGGCGCCTTCGACTTCACCACCAAGCCCATTGACCTGGGTGACCTCGAGCGGACCATCGAGAAGGCCGCCGAGCAGATAGCCTTCGTCAAGAAGGCCCAGGAGGAGCACTCCCAGCTGACCTCGATCCAGAACGACCTGCACGTGGCCCAGGAGATACAGGAGACCATCCTGCCCAAGGAACTGCCCGCCTTCCCGGATGAGATACGGCGCCGCTTTGACCTGGCCGCCGGCATGAAAGCCGCAAAATATGTCGGGGGCGATTTCTACGATTATTTCAAGATCGACGACACCCGCCTCGGCATAGTCATCGGCGACGTCTCGGGCAAGGGAGTCCCCGCCGCCATCTTCATGGCCATCAGCCGGACCATCCTGCGCACCATCGCCCTCTCCTGCCCCTCCTGCGCCGACTGCCTCCGCCAGGCCAATGAGATCCTCAGCAACGACAGCGTCGAGGACATGTTCGTCACCGTCTTCTACGGCATCCTGGACCTGAGCACCGGCCACCTCAAGTACAGCAACGCCGGCCACAACCCGCCCATAGTCATCCGCCGCGCCGACGGCAGCACAACCACCCTCGAACCCACCGGCGACATCGCCCTCGGAGCCGTCCCCGGCATCACCTACAGCGAGAAAGAGACCGTCTTAGCCCCCGGCGACAGCCTGCTGCTCTACACCGACGGAGTCACCGAGGCCATGAACTCCGCCGGAGAGCTCTTCGGCACCACCAGCCTGCAGAACCTATGCTCCAGTCCTGCCGACAGTCCGCAGGCCCTTATCGACAACATCTCAGCCTCCCTCGCCGCCTTCACCGCCGGCACCCCCCAGTCCGACGACATCACCCTGCTCGCCGTCTCCTACCGCTGACGGCGAAGCAGTTTGTCCACCGACACATTCTGCGCGTTTTGAGGGATAAAAAAACCTCCTTGCCACCGTCACGGCGCAAGGAGGAAAAAATAACATTATGAAAACATAGTAAATCTCGCTCCCCTTCTAGGACTTGAACCTAGGACCCCCTGATTAACAGTCAGGTGCTCTAACCAACTGAGCTAAAGAGGAATTTTCCTTTCGGGACTGCAAAGATAGATATTTTTTTCTACTTGCAAAAAAATAATTTAACTTTGTGCAGAAATTTTTTAGAAAATAGTATGGACGTCCTTCTTCTCTCCCGCCTGCTCAAGGAGTTAATCATTGATAATGACCGCATTCCGCTGCCAGGAATGGGATATTTCCAGACGGAGCCCATGCCGGCATATTTCTCCGAGGACGGCAAGACCATCTACCCTCCTTCGAAGCGTATCTCGTTCAAGGGAGACGAAAGGGCCGCGGGAGACCTCGTGGCACGGTACTACGCTGCCGGTACGGGGATGGACGGAAAGACGGCCGCAACCGAGCTGGAGGCATTCCTGCAGCAGCTCAAAGTCACTCTGCAGGAAAGGAAGAACATCGAATTCCCCGGACTCGGAAGACTGCGGAGCACCCTCGAGGGCAATGTATATTTCGTGGCGGAAAAGGACGGAGGCATCTTCGCACAGGCCTTCGGGTTCGAGCCGGTGACCCTCAAGCCAGTGAAGACTGCTCCGGTAACGGCTGCCACTGAGACTGCCGCAGAAACTCCCGCAACGGCACCTACTCCGACAGCAGCCGCATCACCCGCCGGAACGGAAAAGCCCGCTCAGACGGAAACCGCTCCGAAACCCGCGGAACCCACGTCCACCGGCGGGAAGAAAGGCCACCGCATCCTTTTCATCATCCTGGGCATCCTGGCCGCCCTGATCATCGCCGCCGTCATCCTGGTGGAACTCGGCCGCAGCGGCAAGCTCGACCACCTCATCTACTCCGACGAGGAACTGGAACTCCTCGAGCAGCACGGAATGTAAAATCCGGAATTCAGCTCTGCCTGCACTACACAAGCTGACGTATCGACTTCGTTGTGCACACTATTTCACAAGTAGCTGATAACCAGAATATCAAAAAGACAAAGTGCACATTTGCCCGACTAAGGAAACGGGCAAATGTGCACTTAAATTTTCAACACCCTGATTATCAGGAAATCACAAAACAAACCGCACAACGAGGTCGATTCGTTGAGACACGCCGACTAGCCGACGACCGCTCCGTTGCAGAGTTTCTCCTCGGGAGCCACGATACGCATCTTGCCGTCCGGCTGCTTGGCCATCAGGATCATGCCCTTGGACTCTATGCCGCGGATCTTGCGGGGAGCCAGGTTGGCCAGGATACATATCTGCTTGCCGACCATCTGCTCAGGGGTGTAATACTCGGCGATACCCGAGACTATCACACGCCGGTCAATGCCTGTGTCGATGGTGAGCTTCAGCAGCTTGTCGGTCTTGGGCACTCTCTCGGCCTCCAGGACGGTGGCTGTGCGGATGTCCATCTTGCCGAACTCGTCGAATGTGCATTCCTCCTTCTGGGGCTCGACCGGAGCAGCGGCGGCCGCGGCGGCGGCATTGGCCTTGCGGATATTCTCCAGACGCTCCATCTGGGCGTTGATGGCCTCGTCCTCGATCTTCTCGAAGAGCAGTTCGGCCTTGCCCAGCTGATGCCCGGCGGGCAGCAGGTCCTCCCGTCCGATATTGTCCCATCTCAGGACATCCTTCGGCAGGTTCAGGATGGTCAGGAGCTTGTCCGAGGAAAATGGAATGAAGGGGGCAAATGCGACGGCAAGGTCCGCACAGAGCTTCAGGGACACGCTGAGAATGGAGGCGGTGCGGTCCATGTCGGTCTTGGCCACCTTCCAGGGCTCGGTGTCGGTAAGGTACTTGTTGCCGAGGCGGGCGAGGTTCATGGCCTCCTTGAGGGCCTCGCGGAAGCGGTAATGCTCGAGGGCATCGGTGATGGCGGCCTTGAGGGCAGGTACCTGTGCAAGGGTCTCGTCATCTATGGCCTCATGCTTGAGGTCGGCGGGCACCTTTCCGTCGAAATACTTGTGGGTCAGGACGACGGCGCGGTTGACGAAGTTGCCGTAGATGGCTACGAGCTCGGAGTTGTTGCGGGTCTGGAAGTCCTTCCAGGTAAAATCGTTGTCCTTGGTCTCGGGAGCATTGGCACAGAGCACGTAGCGCAGTACGTCCTGCTTGCCGGGGAAGTCCCGCAGGTACTCATGGAGCCAGATGGCCCAGTTGCGGGAGGTGGAGAGTTTGTCGCCCTCGAGGTTGAGGAACTCGTTGGCGGGCACGTTGTCCGGGAGGATGTAGCCGTCGCCGTAGGCCTTGAGCATGCAGGGGAAGACGATGCAGTGGAAGACGATGTTGTCCTTGCCGATGAAATGCACCATCTTGGTGTCGGGGCTCTTCCAGTATTTCTCCCAGTCATCGGGACGGGCCTCGATGGTGTTGGAGATGTAGCCGATGGGGGCGTCGAACCACACGTAGAGGACCTTGCCCTCGGCGCCCTCTACGGGTACGGGGATGCCCCAGTCGAGGTCACGGCTCACGGCCCTGGGTTGGAGACCGCCGTCGATCCAGGACTTGCACTGACCGTAGACATTGGTCTTCCACTCCTTGTGCTCCTCGAGGATCCACTGGCGGAGCCAGGGCTCATACTCGTTCAGGGGCAGGTACCAGTGTTTGGTACGGCGCTTCACGGGGGGCTTGCCGCTCAGGGCTGAATGAGGGTTGATCAGTTCGTCGGGACTGAGGGTGCAGCCGCACTTCTCGCACTGGTCGCCGTAGGCTCCCTCGTTGCCGCACTTGGGGCAGGTGCCCACGATGTAGCGGTCGGCCAGAAACTGCTTAGCCTCCTCATCGTAGTACTGCTCGCTCTCCTTCTCGATGAACTTGCCGTCCTTGTAAAGCTTGCTGAAGAACTCCGAGGCCGTCTTGTAATGAGTCTTGGATGTGGTCCTGGAATAAATGTCGAAACTGATGCCCAGTTCCGCGAAGGAGTCCTTGATCAGCTTATGGTATTTGTCCACGATATCCTGGGGCGAGCAGCCCTGCTTGCGGGCCTGGATGGTGATGGGCACCCCGTGCTCGTCCGAGCCGCCTACGAAGAACACGTCCCTGCCGCACATTCGGAGATATCTGACGTAGATATCGGCGGGCACGTAGACTCCCGCCAGGTGACCGATGTGGACAGGTCCGTTCGCGTAAGGCAGAGCGGAGGTGACAAGATAACGTTTGTACTCTTTCATTTTCTCTGTGATTTATAGGATTTTGATTATGAATTCAAATGTGTACTCGCCGTAGGGCAGCATATACTGCTCCAGGGGCAGGGCGCCCCAGGAGGTGACGCAGCCGAGGCCCATCTGTCTGAGGTCGAAGCTGACGTAGGTGTCCTCGCGGGGAACGAGTTCGGACGGGTGACGGACGTATGTCGGGGAGGCCAGGTCCAGGTCCTCCGTCGAATAGTTCAGGGAAGTGGCCGTAAAGGGCACCGAGGCGGATATCTCCAGGCCCCTGCCTATGCGGTCCACCACTTTCCAGTACCTCAGGCCGGTGCGGGCACCGCTCTCCTGGGGACGGACATAGTCGTACTGGTAGAGGTCCTCCACGTCGGCGCTGTAGAGTCCTATCATGGCGGAGCGGCTGCGGTCAGCGTAGTTCTCGTGAGGACCGTAGCCGTAATACCTCACGCGGTCGAAGCGGCCGGGCATGGCCATGGTCATGCCGAAGCGCAGCAGAGGATTGACCTCCTGGTCCTTTCCGGGTATCATGTGTTCGGTGACGGCTATCTCACCCTCAGAGTTGAGCAGGTAGGACATTTTCAGGACTGCCCCCACCTTCTCCATACTGTACTCGGCCTCGACGGAGACTCCGCGGTCTGTACGGGATGCCTTGATATCCTTGAGCTTCAGGCCGGGGTCACGCCATACTCCGCTGCGGTAATGGAGCCCGGCCCCGTCATCGTTGTCCGTGACTGCACGGTAGAAATTGGGGCGCAGGGGCTCGCTCAGCAGGTCCACTCCGGTGGAGAAAGGCTGTGTGGTGCGGGCCGAAGGCTGATAGTCGGGGATAAAATTGCCGCCGGTATAGGTCAGGTCCGAGGCATGCTGATGGCCGGTGGTGACCAGTCTCTCCAGCCAGCCGTCGCTTTTGCTGAACTCAGCCCGCCAGCCGTTGCCCTCTATATAATAAAGGTAGGCGTCCTCATACAGCACGGGAGCCGCAGCCTTGGTAAAATTGCGGTCAATACGTTCCTTGTAAGCCGCAGCGGCATCGTACTCACGTACCGCGATCTGGTCATAGGCCAGAACTGTGCCGGCATCGAGCAGACCCTGGGCCGACTTGAGGCTGTAGCGCACGTTAATCATAAGGTCAGAGGCATCCCCGCAGGCGGCAATCTGCTCCGCAACGGGCAGGGTGACCGTCTCTGTAGCCTGAGGCGCCACACGCAGGTCGTCCACGACTCCGGAGGCCACGATACGGCCGTCAGCCATCAGTTCCCAGGAGAGAAGATAGCCGGAGAGGCCGGTGAAGAAATTCTCGTTGTAGACCTGTATCTTTCCCGACGCGGGATCCTCGGATGTCGTGAGGATCGAGCGGTACTCGTGACCCACCTCGTAGGCTGTGGGATGGAGGGTGCGGTCGGAGGCGATGAAGCCGTTGTTGTTGAAGTTGTCGTCGGAGGCGTCGTACTTGTTGTAGCTGCCGCCGTAGGTGGCCGTGGAGCGGCCGTCCGGCTCAAACCGTATGATCGACTGGTCCACGAAGTCCCAGATGAAACCGCCCTGATACTTGGGATACTTGCGGACGAGGTCCATGTACTCTCCGAAACCGCCCATGGAGTTGCCCATAGAGTGGGCGTACTCGCACTGGATCAGAGGCCTGGAAGGATCAGTAGCCAGATACTTCTCGCAGCTCTCATATCCGTAGTACATAGGACAGTAGATATCGGTATAGCGGGTTTTCTCGAAATCCTTGCGGTTGATGGCCTGCTCATAGTGCACGGGACGCGAGGGGTCGTAGGCCTTGATCCACTCATAGCAGGCTATGAAGTTGTCCCCGAAGCCGGCTTCGTTGCCAAGACTCCAGATGATGATGCTGGGGTGGTTGAAGTCCCTCTGCACCATTCTCTGATTCCTCTCCAGGTGGGCCTGAGCGTAAGCGGGATTCTTGGCCAGGGTCTTCTCACCGTAGCCCATGCCGTGGGACTCTATATTGGCCTCGTCTATCACATAGAGGCCGTAGCGGTCACAGAGGTCATACCAGCGGGGGTCATTGGGATAGTGGCATGTGCGCACTGCATTGATGTTGAGGCTCTTCATTATCTTAATGTCACGGATCATCTCTTCCTCTGTCACCAGATACCCGCCGCGGGGGCTGACCTCATGACGGTTGACGCCTTTGATAAGGACGGGCTGACCGTTGACCAGGAGCTGACCGCCGCGAATCTCCACCTTGCGGAAGCCTACATTGACCGAAGCCTTCTCCGTCACACCCTTGACTCCGGTCACCACAGCGTCCAGACGGTAGAGAGAGGGGGTCTCGGCCGTCCATTTTGCGGGAGAGCGGAGACTGGCCGTAGCCTTGAACGTACCGTCAGCGGAGATATTGGCCACCGCCGTCCACACCGTCCTGCCCTCGGGAGAGGTAAGGGTAAGCCCCACATTCTGCACACCTTCCGTTACCTTGCCCTTAATAGCCAGGGTACCGTTCTTATAGGATGCGTCGAGGTCCGGAGTAGCCTCCAGAGCCAGAAGACGCTCCGGGCTGCGGGCATAGAGATAGCTCTCGCGTGCCACACCGTTGAGCCTCCAGAAATCCTGGTCCTCGAGATAGGTGCCGTCGCACCAGCGGAAGACCTGGAAGGCGAGCAGGTTTTTCTCTCCGGGCTTGATATAAGGTGTGATGTCGAAGACCGCCTCCATCTTGCTGTCCTCGCTGTATCCCACGTACTGTCCGTTGACGTAGAGAGTGATGTTGGATGTCACTGAGCCGAAATGCGCGAATACATCCTGTCCCTTCCAGCCGGCGGGTATCTCTATCCAGCGGCGGTAGGTGCCCACGTGGTTCTGCTGCTCGGGGATCTTGGGCGGACGGCTCTCGAAGAAATTGCGCCACACATAGCAGTTATTGACATAGACCGGATCTCCGTAGCCGTTGAGTTCCCACATGCCGGGCACGGGAATGGTCCCCCATCCCTTGTCATCGTAGTCGGTAAGGTAGTAGTCCTCCGGACGGTCCCAGGCATTCTCCACCCAGTCGAACTTCCACAGTCCGTGAAGAGAGACTGTCGGGAGATTCTCGATATCGAGAGTGGCATGCATAGGAGCACGGTTCACCTCATTGACCCGGGGATTGCCCCAGGCTGAATCCGCCGGCAGGGTCCTGTTTTCCCCGTAAGGCTGAGCTGCTGCTGCCAGACAGACATAAGCCAACAGCGCTGCTGAAAGGATGAATCTTCTCATTTTCATATAAAATTTCAGATGATTTGCAATAACCCGCGAAGTTACTATATTTGCGCGATTTTTTCAAAAGAGACTTTATGCAAAATATCACAATCGGAAGAAGGAGCGCGGTGAGAGAGTGGTTGCCGCTGCTGGCTCTGACCTTTTCAACATTCATTTTCAACACTTCGGAATTTATTCCCATCGGGCTGCTGAGCGATATTGCGGCCGATTTCGCCATAACTGAGTCCAAGGCCGGACTCATGATCACCATCTATGCCTGGGTCGTCGCCCTCACGTCCCTGCCTCTGATGATCCTCGTCTCAGGCGTGGAGTCCAAGCGGCTGATGTGCGGAATAGTGGCCCTCTTCGCTGCCAGCCACATCCTATCTGCCATGTCCACCGGTTACTGGATGCTGATGGCCTCCCGTATCGGAGTGGCCTGCGCCCACGCCATCTTCTGGTCGATAGTCACTCCGCTGGCGGTCAAGATAGCGCCTGAGGGCCGCAAGGCCGCTGCCCTGAGCATGATAGTGGCCGGCTCGTCAATAGCGATGATAGTCGGCCTGCCTATGGGACGGGCGATAGGCATAGCCACCGGCTGGAGAAACACCTTCCTCATCATAGGTCTGATCTCCTTCGCGGTACTGCTCTTCCTGAGTTTAGTACTGCCCCGGACCGAGGGGGAGAAAGCGTTCTCCTTCAAACAGCTGCCGGAACTGCTCAAGATACCCGCCCTGCCTCCGCTCTACCTGGTGACAGTGCTTCTGGTAACGGCCCATTTCACGGCATACAGCTACATCGAGCCTTTCATGGCCCAGACCGCCGGACTGAAGGAAAGCACCATCACCCTGCTACTCACCCTCTTCGGCATCATGGGACTGGTGGGCAGCGTAATCTTCTCCCGGTACTACGAGCGTCACCGCAGCCTGCTCATGCGCCTGGCCGTCATCGGAATATGCGCCGGACTCTTCCTCCTCCGCCCCGCCGCATGGTCCGTCCAGAGCGTCATCGCCCTGCTCGCCCTGTGGGGCCTCTCCTACACATTCTTCGGCATGGTCTTCCAGTCCGAAGTCATCCGCAATGTACCGAAAGGCACATCCGTGGCCATGTCCATCTACTCCGGCATCTTCAATGTCGGCATCGGCGGCGGCGCCCTCATCGGAGGTCTGGTATGCTCAGGGATCAATGTCGGAGCCATTGGTTACATCGGCGGCATCATCAGCATCGCCGCATGTTTGGCCTGCATCATGTATCTTCAGCCCCGGCTCAAAAAATAATTTGCGATATACAAAAAAAGCACTATCTTTGCAGTCCCTTTGAAAAAAGGAAGTGTCTGCCCGGATGGTGAAATTGGTAGACACGCTAGTTTCAGGGCAAAGTCCTCATGTCTTTTGGGATACCATAATATCAACATATTACGACTTTGTAGCATTTTCTCTGTAAAACCTTCGTAAAACATTTTATCATCATTATTAGTGACTTTCCTTGAGTTGACTATACATTATTAATGGTATAATATCAACAATGATTGAATACAAGGTTTCGCAGAGCTCATGCAACTGTGTCGCATCCATTTTGTCTTGTATAAGAGCTACCAAAATGGATAGATAAAGGTAAAAATTATACCTTGTCCTAGTAATTTTTACCATGATATATAGAAACAGCAAAAGCTGTTAATTTAGGTGGCTCAACAAAGAATGACCCTTATGTTGACGAATAACGGCCCACGCATCGCTGCGGAGGCCGTCACCTGAAACATATAATCGCAAAAACGAAATGTACAATTTTAGTCAAAGAGAGAGGCGGGCCGCGTCTCTGAGTAATTTGTTATAATCCATTCCTCTTGTTTACGACGTCCTGCTTTAGATGCGCTAATGGTTCTTAATATTTTATGGATATACCAGCCATGTTTATGTGCAGCATCTTCTACCGCTTTGTAAGGAAACATAGTCAACATAAATTTACCCTTAATACTGGCCAGCAGTTCCAGTAGTACCTGTAATTTCATCTCGTTAAAAAGGCCTTCATAATGGCCGCAGTCAGAATTAATATACGGAGGATCCACAAAGTGGAAACATTCCAAACAGTCGTACGTCTTAATTACATCTACCGCATCCCGACTTTCGATGGTGACATGCTCAAGTCTCCTGCAAATTTTTTCTGTAAACTCATCTTTAGCATTAATGACTTTTTAGGCATACTGCCTGCAAAATCATATCCGAATGTTCCATCAAGCATACTTGCAAAAGACATCTTGGAAAGAGTCCATACAGCCCATGCTCTCTGCGCCGGTGAGAAGAATTGAGGGTGTGCGTTGATATGTGCTGCATGAGCATGCAGATCTCTTGCATGTACAGTTTTGTCTATTTCCTTTTTCAGGTCCGAATAATACATTTTTGAGCACCAGTAAAAGTTTATTAATTCACTGTTTAAATCGTTGATGATTTCAGCGGACGCCGGTTCTTTTGCAAACAGTACGGCCGCGCCTCCGCAAAATGATTCTGTATAAACCTCATGTGAAGGAATTAAAGGAATTATATGCTTAAGCATTGTTTGCTTTCCACCATAATACGTAATAGGAGTCTTCATTTTTGATTATATTTGCATTGTCTCACTTAATAAAAAAATACATTACCCGCTGCAAGGGGTTTAGCCCTCGACAGTGCGGGTAATGCATTTTATTAAAGGTAAGTGAGACTATTTTTAATAAGTCGAGGGCTTTTTACATTTTGCAGTAAAAATCGAATCTGCTTTTTTAAATGCCTCCGTAAAGCGGTTATCAGTTACAGCAGTTTCAGCTTCTTTCTCCATTTCAGGGCTTTCACTACAACCAGCATAACGAGCGCCAGCAATGAAATATATCCTGCCCCCATCACCGTTTGCTGCCACCACGACAGCTTTTTTTTTACATACACCGGCACTCTGACGAGCTCAGTATGCGTGCTGTCTACGGTCACTCTTCGCTCCGGGATCTGTATCGGCACCAGGATAGGCTCACGGCTTTTATGGCCCAGTTCATGGTGCAGCCGGCCGTCCTCCACCCAGGCCCGCGACCATGCGGCCGCGGTCTCCAGGAACGAAGAATCGTCCTGCTGCACTGAGTTGCGCACCCGCTCGTCGGGAAGCCGGAGGGCGTAGAGCGTGTCGCGCATAACCACCTCGACGGTTGTGTTTACCCTATCGTACGTCTGAGTGCCCGCCGGGAAGTTCCTAGGTGAGCAAGCGGACAACATAGCCAGGAATGCAATTGTGACTATACACAACGTTCTCATAACCTTTCCCCCTTATAATCCTTTGAATAGAATATCTCTCCTCTCTGCGGCCCTCCGAGCTTATGCGAGAAGTGCACGAACGTGTTATAGATACCCATCTGGTCGAACGGCAGCCCCATCTCCACGGCCTTGCGGGCCATGCGCAGCGGCATCGGCGTGGCTATATCGGCCGCCTCGCCCATCAGATGCTGGCTCGTCGGCACCCCGCCCACGGCCTCGTTAAGTTCGGGACAGCGGTAGCCTGAATTGACCGGCATCTCCACGCCCAGGGCGGTGCGCAGGGGCTGGAGCACGTTGACAACAAGCGCCTGTATGCTGTCGCGCACCTTGGCCGTGGCAATTACGTTAACTATGCCGCGTCTCTCAGCGGTCTCACTCCTCTCGAATTCCGAGTAGGAGAAATCCTTGCTTATCGTTCCCATTTTTCAACAATTTACAAAGTCATCAATTCCAAAGCTATCTCCATGGTATATATATGTATGAGGTCACCTACCAGCTCGGGATTCATCTTGCTATCCCCATACCATGTCAAGCCTACTATGCAGACATGTCTCTCTTTATTGCGTGCGGCCATAACCGCGCACTCGTTCATGCCCTGAGCGCGCATCTTGTAATAGAGCTTGCGGTCAAGCCTCTCCATTGAGTCAAGCGGCCCCCACCACCGCCCCGTGCGGTATATCTCCCCGGCCAGCGGGTACTCACTCACGGGGATGTCGCGAAACTCGTTGCGGTTAAGGTAGCCCACGTCCTCCCTGTCGGGATTAGGCTCGTCACCGGTCATATCCAGGTACGAAAATGTGAGCCCGGACGTGGAGTTGCTCTTCCCGTTATGCGGTTCCAGCAGCCACGCACGGTCCGCGCCGGTGGCACGGGCCAGCTCGCGCAGATAGCCGCGGATGTTCTGGTCGGCTATGTCGCGCCGGTACATCTCCGAGGCGTGCTCCCGCTCCAGGCGGTTCTGTCTGGTCTCGATGATGTAGCTGATCTTATCAACGTACATCTCCGGCTTGATTACGAACGTAACCGCGACAACGATGCAGAACACGGCGAAGAGCACCTTCAGGAGCTCGGGGAGGTTGTAGTCCTTCAGGCTGCGCATGAACCTCCCCAGCGCTCCTATCATGGTTTTCGCGGCATTGGTATCAGAACTGCTTCCGGCCATATCACCTGTCTCCATTATCGTCTCCCAGAATCCTACCCTTTGACTTAAGCCATATTACCCAGGCTGTCAGAAGCACGGTCTCGGCCATCGTGGCCCAGCCGACAAACACCTCGAAGCCGTTCGCGGCATTCTCCTTCGCCGCAATGCCGGCTGCGATGGGGATTATGATGCCCGCCAGCCAGGCTACGGCGAACACTACTGTCCTGACAATTCTCTTTGTTCTCTCTTTCATAAAACTAAAATTAAACGGTTATACATTACATATTGTTCCCATCCTCATCCTCGGGAGCCTTCCACAGCACGTCCTCCAAAATAAACTCCAGCTCTCCGGAGAAGACATCCACTCCGGGCACCGCCCTGCCGTTCATCACCACCGTCTTGCTCCGGTTCTCGGCCTGCAGCTGGTGCCAGGCATCGTAGGGCATTGACTTGATGCCCTCGAGCGGCGTATCGTCCTCCATCAGGGCGTCGTGCATACCCTTGTAGCGGTCATAGCGGACCTTGAGGTCGTCGTACTCCTTCTTCTGATCAGAGGACAGCTCCGACATTTTCTTGCGCATGTCCTTGAGCTTCGACTCGGTTGCCGCCGGGTCCTCCAGATTGACGCCCTCATCCTTCAGTATCTCCTGCTCGGCATCGACGATTTTCTTGACGGCATCGCGCACCTCCTTCTTCAGCCGCGTGAGCTTGTAGGCATGTGCGGGTGTCACGTCATGCGAGGTTGCCGACTGCAGGCCCAGCACCTGCAGCTTCCAGATGTCTATGTTCTTCATGGCCTACCCCTCCGCATCGGTTGTTGACGACTCCGCGTATTCTGCCTTGACGGCCGCAATGTATGCCTCGATGGCCGCGCCGCCCTCGATGACGAGGGACTCGGAGCCGTTCTGGTTACGACTGTAATCGTGCCCCTCCTTGCTGACCGAGAACCACACCGTCCGCCCGTCATCAGACGAGCAGTTGCCCTCGATGCGCGTGAGGATGCCGTCCTTCACCGTCACCTCGGAGCTGATTGACAATCCGTCCACTGCAGCCGCCACGCTCACGACCGTGCGGCTGTTGCTTTTCTTCAATGTGATCTGTTGTTCCATTTTAAAAGTTTTTTAAAGGTTTATAAATGTTGTTAAAATCCTATCCTATCACCGGCCCGTCCTCGTCGAATATGTTCGACGGCTCCTGGAGGCTGTCCGGCCAGATGACGCGGCAGAAAAGCTCCTTGGTCAGCGGGATGCACTCATAGCCCGTCTGCTCGGCCCGGTACACCAGCGAGAAGCCGCAGAAGCCCGTGGTGAACTTCGCGAAGTACTCGAGCGACTGGCCGAGGTAAAGCCCACTGCCTCCATTCAGCGACCATTTCTCCAGCGAGGAGCCGCTGCGCACCGTGACGTACCATTCCTTGCGCCGCAGCCAGTCAGTGATGCGCAGGTACACGTTGTCCTGATTAAGCGGAGTGTTCTCCGTAGCTACAAGCGAGTTGGTGTAGATGTACAGCCGCTGCGCACTGCTCAAATCAAGATACCTCGGACTTCCGTATTCGACGTAGGAATAGTAATCAAAGGTATTTGTCTCCTCCTGCGATGGCCCCGTGCCTATGCGCAGGTCCGCCGCCGCCGTTGTCCTGTTCCACGCCTGGTCGGACGGCTTTATGTCTCCTACCGTGAACTCCGGGTCATAAGTACCCGTCTTCTGAAAGTCAAAGCCGGGAGTGGGACTCGTGATTTGGGTTATGTCGGGGTCATCTGAGAGGAAGGCGTAGACGGTGCCCGCCCCATCGTCCGTCCTGCCGAACTTGCACATCATCCTGTTGCTTATCTGTATGCTCTGCTCCGACTGAAGGTCAAAGCACCCGATGATTACGTTGACATCCGGGACGTACGTGCCTCCGGACTTGGGTATGTTCATCTGGAAGTAGAGGTAGCGCAGACCCTTCAGCATGAACAGTCCCCTGAGGTCGAGATAGCCTATCCCGTTCTCGCCTCCGCCGAGGGGAGCCACGGGCGAGGTACCGGAGAAGTTGCCGAGGTTGATGGACGGCTTGATGTCGTTGACTCCTATCATGTGTTCCTGCCAGTGGTCGTAGCCCCGGAAGTCGCCGAGGCGGTAGGGCGAGGCTTTGTCCGGCTGGGACAGCGAGCCTCCCTGAGGAAGCAGGGCCGTAAAGGAGTCCTCTGTGCTGCCTCCGTCCCACGCGAGGCCGCAACTCGCTGTCCTCAGGGCATTGGTCAGGTATTCGTACGTGGGGAATTCTACCGTATTGGAGCGAAAGGGCTTGTGCAGGCTCCACTTGTTGATGCCCGAATAGGTGCACACCCCCGACACGGTGTTGGGGAAGTAGCCGAGTGCCTTCTGCACGTCGCTCAGTCTTATAGTTGTCTTGCTTAACTGTGCCATATCATCTTTATAGTTTTTAGGGTATTATCTCTCCTCCGCCCTCGTCCGTGTTGCCTCCGCTGTTGACGAAGCGGTAACTGCCGCTGTCGCACGTGGCCGTGGCCGTCACCCAGAACGGCGTGGCCAGCGAGGTGATGAGTATCGCCGGGGTCGCAACGGGTTGAATGCCGCTGCCTCCGATGCTGAGCGTCCGTCCGTTGAACACCGAGCCGTTCACGTTTTGAAACTGCCCTGTCTGCACCGCCCCCGTCTGCGTCTTTCGCAGCTGGAGCTCCGTGATGGTCACCGTCACTCTCTCGGACGGTGTGGTCGAGGCCGTCAGCGAGAACGAGACCTGATAGCGGTTGGTCGACACCTTGGTGATGCTGATGACGAGGGTGATGGTCGGCAGCTGCGTCTGCGGCGTGCGTGCGCGGAATACCTGCGTTATCTTGCCGCCACTGACGTATATGCCGTAGTACACCTGCTGCGTGCCTATCCTGCGTCCAGTCACGTTGATGTAGTAGCCGTTGGCGGGCTTGGCCCAGCTGCTCCCGCCGTTCTTGACGGAATTATAGTAATTCACGAGGTTGGCATCGCTGATGGACGAGCCCAGCTCGCCCTCGCCCAGGTACAGCGCGTTGACGTTGTAGCCCGCCGCGGGAGCCTGCGGCACGCTCGGAGCGCTGTACCCGTCCACCAGGTTGTATATGTAATCCTCGAAGGCCGCGTCCACGGCTATCGTGACCATATCGGGGTCGTTGCGCAGCGCCGTCTCCCCGTATGAGGATGCGGGCGCGAACGGCAGCGGGTTCAGCGGCGGGAGCATTGCCACGGATGACGTCGCTGTGCGCGTTCCGTCAGCATTGGTCACCTCCGCCCGCAGGTATATCGTGCGTGCAGAGTCCCAGTAAGCTATGCCGCCCCTGCTCTCCATGCGCCCGGTGGTCGAGGCGTCCTGGCCCACGCTGCCGGATGAGGAGAACTGCGGCGTGCCGCCGCTGGTCTGGGACATCTTGAGCGCGTAGGTGCATCCCTCATAGGGTGCGCCGTATATCGGCCATGTTATGCTGAAATAGTTGCAGAAGGCGTATCTTATCGTAGGGCTGCCCGCGTGGCCCTGGATGTTAAGCCCTGCGTCGAGCAGCAGGAGGTAGTCAGTGCCGTCGCCCTTGTCAGTGAACTGCGAGCGGGATAGCCTTGCCGCCGAGCGCCATGCCGCGTTCGCTCCGTTCGCCCTCACCACACCGACGAAGCCCAGCAGTGCCCCCGTGGACTTGTCGCGCTGCGCTATAACCTTGTCGAGGTGGAAGTTGTTCTTGGCGTTGGCGAGCGTGTTGTGCTTGCCCGTCAGTTTCGCGACCTTGTGCGCGACTGACAGGAAGGTCATGTCCAGTGTGTTGTATGCCGATGCTGGTGCTGCCATGCTATTCAATTCTTATGTAGTACTTGTCGTTGCCCTCGCTGGAAGGAATGAAGAGACGACCGCCCGTTATGATGTCTCCCTTTGAGTAGATGCCATTCGTGGGCACCTTGGTGTAGTCCGCCCATGCGCTGCTTACCAGCAGGCTGCCCACGTTCACACCTCTCGCGACATCAACTCCTGCCGATATGCGTGTACCCGTACTGATATACCAACCGTAGTCGTCAGTGCTGCCTATGGTGATGCCCGATATGGCCCTTATTTCGCCGGCCACATCCAGTTTATAGGCCGGGGAGGTGGTGCCGATGCCGACATTATGTCCCGAATACTGTGTGATGGCAACGTGAGTACCATGAATTGACATTGCCCAGCCGGTAGCCTCAGTGTATATACCATAATTGCCGCTGTTTCCGAAACCACAAAATAACCTTTTATTACTATAATACGCATCAAGGCCTCTGTCTGCGTCTATATTTGTAACATTTATTCTGAACAGCCCATTAGTAGTTGTAATATTGCCGCTTGCCGTGATGCTTCCCACCCCCGTCATGCTTCCGCTTACGTTGCCCTCTCCGTTGAAGGGCCTTCCCCAGAGGGTGCGGGAGGTCTGGAGTTTGGTGGCGGAGGCGACGTTATCATTAATGCTTGCTCCACGATAACATGTTTGCGTAGAATCTGTGGTTCCGCTGAGAGAGGACACATACGAAATTGTAAAAGCGTTGAACTTGGATGTCTCCGAGTATCCGTTAACAACATCATATATGGCAAGGCCCGTGTATTGCAGAGCGGGAACAGCAACCCATAATTTATTCGCTGAATCATGGCCGAAATATACCTTTACCGAATCCACATTGGACGACACCAACTTTGCCTTTGGACTACACCAAGAATAGTTAGTCTCCGCAGAATGATAATTGTACCCCGATATGTCAATGTCGTAATAATTGTAACTCTGGTATAGCCTTATTCTGAAATACAACATCCAAGGGGCCGTTGAGTTTATTAGTATCTTGTAATACCCCGTAGTTATGGACGAGCTGGCTAAATAATGATGCGCCGATGCCAGACTGGTCAGATGCACCCCGTCCAGCAAGTCCGCGTCAAGCCCGCTGCCGCTGCCGTCGTTGCCCGCGTCCCACATAACATAGCCGTCTCGATAAGCAAGTCCATTATCCCTTAGACCTAAATAAGCGGCCGTAAAGCGATTATATAAATAAGCCCCATGAATTGTATGATACCCAATTGCAGCCTTATAGCTCGCACCCATATACACCCTTAAATACGTTTCTGTCGCACTTTCCGACACTAAATCAAGGGCGTTGCCGGTGCTTGTTCCGTCTACGGTCAGTTTCCCCGTCATCGTATCCCCGCTGGCGTTCACGTAGCGGGAATCGAGGGTCGAGGCGTAGTTAGACGGGGTGAGGGCGTAACTGCCGATGTTGCCCGAGTGCAGTATCGGGTAGCAAGTCACCCCTAAGTCGGGTGAATACACGGGACTACCCGTACTTTCCTGAATGCCTATTCTTGGAGAACCGGTCGTTTCAGTTGAAATACCGGCGATTCCGTTATAAAAGCCCACCGAAGCTTTCCTGGTATTATTACAGGAAAAGTATACGTAGTTATTGCTCTTTTCGGCGTTTATTGTGAGAATTGTCTCAGGCGTCCCGCTCATCGTCCCTCCGGAAAGACGGAGGTACCTGCCGTCCGCCGCGGTCTGCGTCAGTGCCCCCACCTCCGAGGCCGTCGGCCAGCGGGTCACGTATTTGGTGGGCGCGACTTTCAGCAGGGCGTCCCACGACGAGTTAAGGTCGCTTATGGTAGCCAGTGACACGGAGGTGAGGAACGTCAAGTCCTTCTTGAGGGTGAGCGTGTTCCCGCTCTTGGCATAGCCCGTCACCGCGTTGCCCGCACCCGAGGTAGTGACGGAACTGACGTAGCCCGAGAGCGCATTGTCCAGACCAGTGATTTTAGATGTCGGAATTGCGGGAATATGGGTGATATTAATTACTTTCGACGAGTCAGCAGCCCTCAGTTCCTCCCACAACTTGTCAATGTCCAGCACGCCTGCGCCGCCCTCATCGTCTCCGTAGGCTACGAAGTCACCGGCCGAGGTGGCCGTGGCCGATATGTGCAGCCGCCCGTCCACCACGGACAGGGTCACGCCGTCCACGTCCAGCGTCTTGACCTTGATGCTCTGAGGCAGCAGCAGGCTGAAACTCTCACTGCCGTCCACGCTCGTTGCCGTGCCCGTATTGCCCTTAGCGTAGTCCATTATGCTGACAAGGCGGGCCATGCCCCACTTGGCGGTGGTGATTTCATAGGCCCCGTTGAAGGACGTGTCGTTGATTTTCCGTGCCGTACTCAGTTGGTCGGCATAGTCGGCGTTGATGGCGCTGTTTACCTTTACGGCCTTTATCTGCGATTCGCTCCACACCCACTTCGAGTCCAGTGCGTTCTGCAGCCCCGTCACGTCCGATATGGCGTGCGAGTGCGCGGATGGAGTGAACGTAGAGGGCTTGCCGCTGATGTCGGCCCATGCCCACTTGGTCGGGAAGTCCGATATCTTCGCCTTGGTGATATTCGGGATATGCGACACGTCTATGACCTTAGAGGAGTCAATTGCCCTAAGTTCCTCCCACAGACGGGCGACATCAAGTCCTCCAGAACCAGTACTTCCCTCCTCGTCACCGAACGCGACGAAATCACCATCAGAGGTGACGGTAGAGGACACGTGCAATCTGCCGTCCACCACGGAGAGCGATATGCTGCCTATCTTGATGCCGTTAACAAAGGTCTTGACCCCGGTTATATCCTGATTGCCCGCAATGGTCACGTACTTTGT
>DVHI01000094.1 GCA_018712275.1 Candidatus Coprenecus avistercoris
GATGTATTCCCTTCCGGATCTGAAGCAGTCATGGCTGATACTGCTTCTGTTTGCGGGAGGACAGTTCGCGGCGGCCATGCTGCAGCTGGTTATATTCAATGTCTTTGTCGGATATGACTTTGGCAGCGGGGAACTGTCTGACAATGAAAAGTATCAGGCATTCGAGACGGCCGCATTGCCGCTGACCTATACATTGGCCTATATCTTCCCTCTGATGTATCTGTACTGGAAGGGCTTGCGTCGGCTGAACAGTCCTCTGGGAGAGCAGCTTCCGGAGTATGACAGCATCCGTCTGGACCGGCCCCGTTTCGGAAGGATGGGGCTGTGGGCATTCATCCCGGTCGTGATTCTGCTGGAGCTTGCCGTCATCATTCTTATCAGCAGCCTGCCGGAGGGAATGGAGATGCCGGAGTGGTTCAGCAGCGCGCTGGAGCAGATGTACGGAACAAATATTGTTTTCAATTTGCTGACTATGAGCGTGCTGGCTCCATTGCTGGAGGAATTTCTCTTCCGCGGAGTCATCCTTACCGGACTGATGCGGAGGATGGATACCTGGTGGGCGATCCTGTGGTCGTCTGTGCTTTTCGGCATAGCCCACCTCAATCCCTGGCAGGCCCTTCCTGCTTTCGTGATGGGCTGCCTTTTCGGATGGATATACGTGCGCACCCGCAGTTATTGGACAGTGGTAGCCATGCATTCGCTCAACAATACCCTGACCATCATGGTGGCTGCATTTTTCGGCCCGGAAGTTGTTTCCGATGAGACTATGCAGAGCATGTTCGGTCCTCAGTTGACTTACATACTGCTTGCCGTCTCCGCACTGGTGCTGGCTGCCGGCATAGGATTGATAAACAAATACATTTCAGATGAAAAAAGCGATATATCCCATTAAGTTCATACCCCAGCCGAGGGAAAGGGTCTGGGGAGGCCGCCGTCTGGCCGCTCAGTTTCACAAGCCCTTCGATCCCGATGCAGTGATAGGGGAGAGCTGGGAGGTCTCCGGTTTCGAGGATGAGAGTTCGGTGATAGAGAACGGCTGGCTGGAGGACAATCCCCTCTTCGATGTCATCGAGACCTATATGGACGAGATAGTAGGGGAGGACAACTACAAGCGTTTCGGCAATGAATTTCCGGTGCTTGTCAAGCTGCTTGACATCCAGGAGAGGCTTTCCGTACAGGTCCATCCCGATGACGAGACCGCCTTCGACCGTCACAACTCCTATGGCAAGACCGAGGCCTGGTATGTGCTGGAGGCCGATCCTACAGCACGTATCTACATGGGCTTCAACAAGGACCTGGATATGCACGAGTTCCTGGACCGCTGCGCGGCAGGTACTCTCGAGGAGGTATTGAACGTGGTGACTCCAAAGAAGGGAGACTTCTTCTTCATCGAGGCGGGTACCGTCCACTCGGCCGGAGGCGGGCTGGTGATAGCCGAGATACAGCAGCTCTCCGACGTTACCTACCGCATCTACGACTGGGGCCGGGAGAATAACCCCGCGACCGCCCGCCAGATGCACGTGGACCTGGCCCTGACCTGCATCGATTACCGGAAGTACGACGGCTCCGGCTTTGTTCCCGCCGGCGGAAACGCTCTTTCGAAGAAACTAGTCGAGTGCAAATATTTTACTGCCAACGAACTGCAGTTGACCGACCCGCTCCGGGTATGGCCCGACCGTTATGAGAGTTTCCTGCTCTACTGCTGCCTGGAGGGTGAGGCGGTGATCACCCCCTCGGACTCATCGCAGCCGACGCCTCTGCTGCGAGGGGAGTGGGTGCTGATACCCGCCGCCATGTCCGAATTCGTCCTCTCGGCCATCACGGCCGGCACCCGTCTGATGGAAGTGTACATCGGCAGACCCGAGGAGAAGGACAGTTATATAAAGGAGTAGGGTGATGGAGCAGCAGGTACGCATAGACAAATTTCTCTGGTCCATCCGCGTCTACAAGACCCGCACGGAGGCGGCCGACGCCTGCCGCAGCGGTAAGGTCAGTGTCAACGGGGCGGAGGCCAAGGCTTCCCGGGACATCAAGGCAGGGGACACCGTCTCGGTGCGCAAGGGCAGCGTGCATTTCCAGTACCGGGTCATAGTGCCGATAGGCAACCGGGTCGGGGCCAAGCTCGTTCCAGAGTTCGCGGAGGACATTACCCCTCAGGAGGAGCTGGACAAACTCAACGCTCCCTTCGAGACTGTCTACATCCGCCGCGACCGGGGAACCGGACGCCCTACCAAGAAGGAGCGCCGCGACCTCGACCGGCTGATGGACGAGCTTCTGTAATTTTTTGAAGATTAAATATAAAAGGGTGGCTGCGCTCACGTGCGGCCACCCTTGGTTTTTAAATATGTAGGATCAGACTATTGGTTATTCAGCAGATTCGGACTGGAGAGCCCTGTTGTACTGAATCTCCCTCTCGGGGGTAACGTAGGTCCATCTGTTTCCGAACTCAGGACCTCTGTCATTGGCCATCAGGCTGTTGAAGTTACCGCCCTCGGAGAAGTCGTGTCTTACGAGCCCCTCGTTCCATCTCTTCTTGTTGAACCAGTCGAAGCCCTCGAGGAACATCTCGATGTCCCAGTAGAGCTTGATCTCATCGAGAAGCTCAGCTCCGTCTGCGGTGCAGTTGTACTGAGGATCCCTGCCGCTGTCACGGGTAAGTGCATTGAGGTAGCCGCGGGCAGCCTCGTAGTTGCTGAGATGCCAGTTGGCTTCGGCGAGAATCAGCATCATCTCGGCTGTACGGAAGTGGTTCAGGTAACCGATACCGGGGGTGCCGGCTACGGACACCTTGAGTTGGTTGTAGGCGTACAGGTTGTGGGCCTCTGTGATGGTGGGATACTTGGCCTTGTACTCGGCAATCAGATCATCATTGGTCAGCTTTCCGTTGGACTGGCTGTAGTCCTCGGGTCCGTTGGGACGGAGGAACATGCCCTTGCGGAGGTCGGTCTCGGGAATAGCCTCGTAGAGCTCCTTGCTGATGCAGCTGGGATAGGAACGTACGCGGCTGGAACCGGCATCGTAGGCTACGTATGCGAAGTAACTGTAGTAGTAGAGGTTCTCCTCAGAGCCTCCGAAGCTGCCGAAGATCCACTCCTGGTTGGGGGCATGGAAGCCGGCGAGGTACTCGTCGTTGGTCATGAGGGGATAGTCGGCCATGGCGAGAGCTGCTTTCTCGGCTGCGGTAGCCCAGTCCTCTCTTGCGAGGGCTGCTCTTGCCCAGGTGGCGTTGGCCACGTCAATGTTGGGCAGCCAGATCTCGTCAGCTCCACGGTCCATACCGGAGGAGGTGAACAGGTCCACGGCTGTCTGCAGGTCATCGTAGATCAGCGCGTACACTTCTCCGGAAGAGGAGAGGGCCACGTCGGTGCTGTCCATGTTCTCGACGGTCCTGAGGACGAGTCCGTTGTTCAGTTTGGACACTGCGGTTCCGTTGTTGGAATCAGCCCATCTGTAGCAGTAGAGCTGCACCAGCATGGTGTAGGCGTAGGCCCTGAAAGTGAGGGTCTGAGCCTTCAGGAAGTCCTTCTCGGCCTGAGGACCCTCTGCGGCGTCTATGTTGCGGAGAATCTCGTTGGCGTTGGTGATCATCATGTAGTAGTAGAACCAGGGATAGTAGGTGTAAGAAGAGGTATTCCTGGTGATGTACTCATTGTTGAGCACGGTGGCCCATCCTGTCAGGTTGGGGATGGAGTAGTTCTCGCCGGGGAACTCACCGAACATGTACTTGATGGTACCCTCGCCGCAGAAACCCTGTGTGCTGAGGTGCTGGGAGGTCATGATCCTGGCGATACCGTTTACAGCCAGCTTTGCATTTTCAGTATTCTCGAAGATGGTGGCGGCAGAAGTGGAGGACGAAGGGTTGGTGTCCAGGTAGTCCTTGGAGCAGGACCAGCACACGGCCGCTACGGATACTGAAAGTAAAACTTTGTATATCGTTTTCATTGTATCGATGTTTAAATGTTAGTTTTCAGACACGTTAGAATTTGAGGTTGAGGCCTACAGCGAAAATCCTGGCAGGAACGTAAGCGTTGTAGTTCAGACCGTTGAAGGACTGCTGGGGGTTCATACCCTTACGTCTGGTGAGAGTTACGGCGTTGTCGCAGGATACTGAGATGGACAGGCCGGAGAGGTTCATCTTCTGGACGACGTTGCGGGGCAGGTCGTAGCTGAGGGTGATGTTCTTCAGTACGAAGTAGCTGGCGTCGATCAGGAAGAAATCTGATGTGGTGTAGTTCTCCGAGTTGTGGTTGGTGTTCAGAGCAGGGTAGTAGGCGGTGCTGACTCCAGTTCCCATGTTGTCGGGAGTCCAGGCCTTCAGGTTGTCCACGTGCATGGAACCGGGGCTGGTGCTGGTACCCATCATGCCGGAGTAGGAGTAGTCGAGAATCAGACCTCCTATCTGCCATGTGGCCATGGCGGAGAGAGTGAAGTTCTTCCACTTCAGCGAGGTGCTGAACGAACCGAATGCATCAGGAATGGCGCTGCCGGACCAGTCTTTCTCGGCGTAGGTTACGCTGGTGGCATAAACCTTTCCGTCTACGATTCTGTATCCTTCTTCAGCAAGAGTCTTGTCTTCACCCTTGTCATCCTTGGGCTGAGTCTCGGGACCGTTTCCGGAGAAAGAGGCGTCCTCGATATAGTAGTCATCAGAGTTGAAGGTGAAGAGGGCGTGTCCGTCTGCGAGGTCGATGCCCTGATACTGGTACATCCAGAAGTCGTAGATACCGTGGCCTACCATGTATTTCTTGGTGCCGGATACCTGTCCTTCCTCAGCATACTGGTCGGGCAGTTCGAGGATGGTGTTCTTCAGGGTAGTGAGGTTGATGCCCACATTCCACAACCAGTTCTGGGAGCGGATGATGTCCACGTCTGTAGAGAGCTCGAATCCGACGTTGGCCACTGAACCGAAGTTCATGGTCTGGCTCGGGTTGGATGAACCGGTGCTGGTGGAACCCATGGACATAGGCAGGGTCACGTCGTAGAGCAGGTCCTTCGAAGTCTTGGTGAAGAACTCGGCGGTGATGTTCCACCTGTTGAACAGGCGGGCTTCAAGAGCTACGGATGCGGACTGGGAGGTCTCCCAGCTGATGTCGTAGGCAGCGAGCTGGTTCTTGTAGGCTGCACCTGCAAGACCGTTCTGGGTAGAGGTGTAGAGAGCCTGCCATGCGTAGTAGCCTGCGCCGGCGTCCTGACCTACCTCTCCGTAAGCTGCACGGAGTTTCAGCATGTCGATCCAGTCTACGTTCTTCATCCAGGGCTCGTTGCTGATTACCCAGCTGGCACCCACTGACCAGAAACTACCCCAGCGGTTCTCGCTGTAGAAGCGGGATGAACCGTCGAACCTGAGGGAACCCTCGATGAAGTAGGTATCGTTGTAGTTGTACTTCAGACGGCCGAGGTAGCTCTCGGTGCGGTAGTTGGCGTCGTAGCCGTTCATGGTGTTCATGGTGGTGAAGTTGCTGAGCTTCATCATGCCGGCGAACTTCTCCTCCTGCTTGAACAGGTATGTGTAGTTGTATCTGTACCAGTAGTTCTCATGGGCCAGGAGGACGTCCACATTGTGCTTGCCGAAGTCCCTGTTCCATGTCAGCTGCTGCTGGAAGGTGTAGTTCTTGTACATGTATTCGGACTGGCTCATACGGCCGAGGCCCTTACCGTTACCGATGGTGGAGTTGTCGTACTCCTGGCCCAGGGTGTTGCGGTTGCTGAGGTCACCGTTGATTCTGAACTTGAAGTCCTTGAGGAAGGTGATCTCTGCGAAAGCGGTGGCGTTGACAGTGGTCCTGTAGGATACGGACTGGTCCAGCTCGTACTCCCAGATCACGTGACGCTCGTTGTTCTGAGGACGTCCGTACTCGGAGCCGCCGTCATACTGCAGGTCACCGTTCTCGTCGTACAGGAACTCACCTGTGGTCATATCGTGCAGGTGGACGGGATAGATGGGGGCCATTCCACGGGCGAACATGAAGGGGTTCTTGTAGTTGGCGGAGTTGTCCGAGTCAGCTGTCATACTGTGGTAGATCTGGTGGGAACCGGCGATGTTGGCACCGACCTTCAGCCATTTCACAGGCTGTACGGTTACGTTGGCCCTACCGGTGAGACGCTCACCGTCCGACCACTTGATGAAGCCTTTGTCGTTGTTGTAGCCTACAGACATGAAGTACGAGGTCTTCTTGGTACCGCCGCTGGCGTTGAGGTTGTACTCCTGCCTGTAGCCGAGGCGCTCCATGGGCTCATACCAGTCGAGGTCGCCTGCGATGCCGGGGAGAATCTCGGTGCCGGGAGTCAGCTTTCCGTTCTGATCGTACAGCTCGTCCCAGCTCTTGTTGAAGATGTTGTAGCTCTCTCCGAGGGATGACATCACACCGGCTACCGCATCAGCGTGAGCAGCGGTGTAACTGCCGTATTTATCGGGGTTTGCAGTGTACAGACCGTTTCTGATAGCGGAGTAGAAAGCTTCCATGTACTCCTTGGAGTCCAGTCTGTCATACTCCTCGATACCTCTGTTGTAGAAACCGTGGGTAGTGGAGAGGTTGACGGTCAGCCTGTCCTCACCGATGTTTCCGGCCTTGGTGGTGATCATCACGACTCCGTTTGCAGCGCGGTTACCGTAGAGGGCTGCGGACGAGGCGTCCTTCAGCACGGAGATCGACGCGATGTCGGCGGGGTTGATGTCAGAGATGTTACCGCCCATGGGCACACCGTCGAGCACGATCAGAGGGGAGTTGTCTCCGGAGATGGAGTTGAATCCGCGGATACGGATGCTGGGGTCGGAACCGGGCTCGCCGTAGGAGTTATTGATCATCACACCGGCTACAGTTCCCTCGAGGGCTGCTGTGGCGGAGGAGATGGGCCTCTTCTCGATGGCGTCGGACCTTACGGTCGAAACCGCACCGGTCAGAGACTCCTTGGTGGCTGTACCGTAGGCAACCACGATCACATCGTCCAGAGTCTCGGATTCCATCTCAAGGGCGATGTTGATGGTGCTGCGTCCGTTTACAGACACTTCCTGTGTGGTGTAGCCCAGGAATGTGACTTCCAGAATACCGTCTGCGGGGACAGTCAGGGTATAAGCACCAGTGTCGTCAGTCATGGCGTACTGGGTGGTACTGCCCTTGAGCACTACAGATGCTCCTACTATCCCTTCGCCGGTGGCGGCGTCCGTAACTGTACCGGTAACTGTGATGTCCTGTGCGAAAGCACTGGCAGTTACCGCGAGTAACAGACCTGTCAGAAATAGTTTGATCTTTTTCATGTAGGTAGAAATTAGTGTTAATAATTATAGTTAATAAAAAAAGTACGCAAAATAAACCAAAAAAATCTTAATTGCCAAAGGAAAAGAGCGGAAATTAAACAGGTTATTCGCGGAAACCTATTTTTAGGGGAGAAAAACCGGAAGTTCCGCGGCTTCGTAGGTGGGACGGGACAATGATTTTGTTCCCTTATGATTGAAATAATACTGGTCGATGCCGAAAACCTGGGCTCCCAGAATGTCATTCACGGGGTCGTCTCCTATCATTAGGCTTAAGCTTTTGGCCTCCCTCCACCTCTCCGGATCTCCGTTTCTGTCCATGCCTGAGAGGACCTCGACCGCGCGGGCAAATATGCCCGGCCTGGGTTTGAGGCACCCTGCCTCCTCCGAGACGACCACTGTCTGGAAATAACCGTTTATACCGGCCCCTCTCAGCTTCCGGTACTGGACTTCCTTGAAACCGTTGCTCAGGATGGCCATTCTGCCGCCTGCCTTACGGATGCTCTCCAGCATCTCCCGGGCACCGGGCATGAGGGCTGTCTCGTGGACCATCTGTTCCAGATATTGTTCCCCGAAATTCCTGGACAGGGCCTCGTCCTCTATTCCGTACCATCGGAATGCTTCGTGGAACCGCTTCCACCGCAGATCCTCCTTGGTCATTTTCCCGCTTTCGTACATGGCCCAGAGCCGGTGGTTGAGTACGTCGTAACGCATAAAGAAACGGTGCAGGGAATCTTCCCCGCACCCTTCTTTTTCCTGAACTGCCCGGAGAAGCTCCGGAGTGCGGGAAATCAGCAGGCCTATGGCATGCTCCGAATTGCGGTCAAAGTCCCACAGGGTCCGGTCCAGGTCTATCAGATAATAGCGGTATGGCCTTATATTCATCTATCTGCAGTAGTAGTCGATCATACGGCTGATGGCCCTCCGGCAGACGGGGCAGAAGTCCGGAGCTGTGTTGGTGTGCATGCGGCAGTCCTCCCTGGGACGGTACACGCCTTTGGCCATGTATCCGCCGCCTTCGTAGACACCTACCTGGTCCTCCGGCCATTCGCCCGAGTCGATCATATCCTTCCACTTGCTGCCGAAATTCACGAGGGTGGTGATGTTGGGCTCCCAGGGCTCGGTCTCGAGGTTGTAGAAGTTCTCGTAGGCCACTTCGGAGGAGTAGTACTCGTCTCCCAGTCCGGCGAAGCTGTGGCCGAACTCGTGGATGAACACCTGGTAGGACTGTTCGTTGCCGGCAGTGCCCAGGGCATAGGAGTTGTAGATGCCTCCGCCGCCGTATTTCTCCTCATTGACTACTATGAAGAGCGCGTCAAAGGGGGCGCCGGCTACGTTGTCGGCTATCGACTTGTGGTCGGTGATGGTCAGGTAGCGGTCTATATAAAAGGTGTAGAAGTGCGAGTTGAGGGCGGTGTGCTTCCAGATATCCTGATTGGGGATGTCGGTGCCCTGTTCGGGGGATACGACGTCTACGGCGGTAACGTTGAAGTCGCTCTTGCGGGACTTGTAGGGTTCCATCGAGAAGAGGTACTCCATGAACTTGCGGCAGTCGCGGTGGAACTGGTCCATCTGGTCTGCGGTATATCCCTCGGCTACGAAGAGCAGGTCCACCTTGTGTTCCATGTCTCCGGAGGTGAGCAGGGGTGTTACTGTGTATTCAGGAGCGGCCTCGCGGCTGATAAGGGCATCCTCCGGGTCGACGCTGCAGGAAAATATCTCGCGGAACTCACCGGTGGCCTTTACTCTCTCGGATAGGGTGATGCGGATATCGTCCTTGGGGAATGGCATCCAGACGGCTTGGGTGTATGCCTTGGATACCTCGCGGGCCTCGGCTGTGGTCCTCCATTCCTGGAAGAGGGTGGAGAATCCCTTGGAGTATATCAGGGTCTCACCCGACCAGGCCTCGAACATGTATTCGCCGTAGCGGAACGGGTCGATCAGGGATGCATGGGATCCGGCCCAGGCGCATTCTTTCCTGAGACCGGCCAGGTATGCGTGCTGCTCCGAGGCGTTGCCGGCCAGGATGAAGTCGATGCGGAGGCGCTCGCCAGTAAAATAGTCGTCATAGCCGGGAGCCTGTGCGCGGAGGATTCCGGCCGGGATAATGAAGGTCAGTACGGCGGCAAGACTCAGGATGAAGGTATGTTTTCTCATCTTCCTGTATAATTAAAAGGTGTGAGGCGGCGCAGCTCGTCCTTTACGGACTCGGCTATGTCGAGTGAGTCGATGAACTCGCGGATGGTGCGGTCCGATACGGCCTGTCCCGTACGGGTGAGGGCCTTGAGGGTCTCGTAGGGGTTGGGATAACCCTCGCGTCGGAGGATGGTCTGGATGCCCTCGGCGACTACCTCCCAGTTGTCGTTGAGGTCGCGCTCCAGGGCGTCGCGGTTGAGAATCAGTTTGTCCAGGCCTTTCTTGAGGGACTTGAGGGCAATGATGGTGTGCGCAATAGGCACTCCGACGTTGCGCAGGGTGGTGGAGTCGGTCAGGTCCCTCTGGAGGCGGGAGATGGGGAGCTTGGAGGCGAGGAACTCGCAGACGGCGTTGGCCATCAGGAAGTTGCCCTCGGCGTTCTCGAAGTCTATCGGGTTGACCTTGTGGGGCATGGCGGAGGATCCGACCTCGCCTTCCTTGATCTTCTGCTTGAAGTACTCCATCGAGATGTAGGTCCATATATCGCGGCAGAGGTCCACCAGGATGTTGTTGATGCGCTTGAGGGCGTCGAAGAGAGCCGCGGTGTTGTCATAGTGCTCGATCTGGGTAGTGGGCCATGAGCGTTTCAGCCCGAGGCGGTCTTCTACGAAATCCACTGCGAAAGCGTTCCAGTCGATGTCCGGGTATGCGGCGAAGTGGGCGTTGAAGTTGCCGGTGGCTCCGCCGAACTTGGCCGAGAACGGCACTGCCAGGAGCATCTTCTGCTGTTCCCGCAGTCTGGCCGTGAATACGGCTATCTCCTTGCCCAGGCGGGTGGGGGAGGCGGGCTGTCCGTGGGTATGGGCCAGCATGGGGATGTCCTTCCACTCCTCGGCCATGCCGTCCAGGGTGTTGAGCACCTCGTAGAGCTGGGGCAGATAGACGTCCTGGATGCCCTCCATCAGGCTGAGGGGCACCGCGGTGTTGTTGATGTCCTGGGATGTGAGGCCGAAATGGACGAACTCCTTGTAGCGGGGAGGGATGCCCATTGCGTCGAAACGCCTCTTTATGAAATATTCCACCGCCTTGACGTCGTGGTTGGTGGTCTTCTCTATCTCCTTGATCTCGGCGGCCTCGTCCTCGGTCATGTCGCGGTAGATGCCGCGCAGAGTGTCGAAGAGGCTGCGGTCGAAATCCTTCAGTTGGGGCAGAGGCAGCTCGCACAGGGCGATGAAATACTCTATCTCAACTCTTACTCTGTATCTTATGAGAGCAAACTCGGAATAATAGGAGGAAAGGTCCCTGACCTGTCTGTAGTACCTCCCGTCGATGGGTGAAATCGATGTAAGCATATCTGTCGGTAGATTAAAGCACAAATATAGTCTATATCTCTGGAAAAATCTAACGAATGAGAGAAAATAATGATGGCGGCACTGGTGTTCAATGACTTATGAGGACTTATGATGAAAGCCTCGCTGATGCAAAAGTGCAAGGAAATGAAAGGTAATGAGGGCGGACGGTTTTCAAATCATTACCCGATAGAGAGGTAAGTTTATAGGTCGTTGGAGTTTATTTCTACTCTCTGCCACATTCTGCACAACAATGTACAACTCGCTGATAACTAATTTTGTAACCAAAAAGAATGGATTATGCGAAGTACATTTAAGGTGCTG
This sequence comes from Candidatus Coprenecus avistercoris, assembly GCA_018712275.1. GTDB lineage: Bacteria > Bacteroidota > Bacteroidia > Bacteroidales > UBA932 > Coprenecus > Coprenecus avistercoris. The sequence continues at coordinate 11,062 of DVHI01000094.1, forward strand.
TTCTACGTGAACGGAAGCAAAGAGAAAAACGGTATTGTCCCCATTATGGGGCGAGTGACAATCAACGGTTCAACCTGATGGCAGGTTTCACCATCAAGTTCGGCAAGGGGTATAAGAAGACCGAACCGGTGTACTACGAACCCGAACCGGTGGTTACTCCTGAACCGGTAGTTGAAAAGAAACCCGAACCGGTGGTTGAAAAGAAACCCGAACCGGTCGTAGTAGAGCCAATCAAGCGCGATGTATTCTTTGAACTGAACTCATCTGTCATTCGTGCTTCCGAAATGGGCAAGATCGACGAGTTTGTTAAATTCTTAAACGAGAATCCGAATGCGAAGGTAGAGATTTGCGGGTATGCCGACGTGAAGACAGGTAACGAGAATATCAACATGCGCCTTTCTCAGAAGCGTGCCGATGCTGCGGCCGAGGCTTTGAAGGCCAAAGGTATTGCAGCCGACCGGATCAAAGTGGAATACAAGGGAGATACTGAACAACCCTATTCGGTGAACGAGCAGAACCGTGTGGCCATCTGCGTAACACAATTATGATAATTATCATAAATATATTAAAAGAATAAGCAGGCGTTGAAGAGGCTCCCGACGCAAAAGAATACGTCAGGAGCCGCTAAAACGCCTGTTTACGAACTTTTTTTCAAAAAAAAAAGGG
>DVHI01000095.1 GCA_018712275.1 Candidatus Coprenecus avistercoris
GGGCGAGAGGAAGATCCTTCAAGGTCAACCGCAAAGAGACACTTACTCTCATAATCATGGGACTCCTGGTAGCCGTATCCTCGCTCACTCTCTTCCAGAGCTACAATTTCATGGAAGCCGGTATCGCATCCACCATCCTCTTCGTCTACCCCATAATGGTCGCCGTCATCATGGCTCTGGTGTTCAAGGAGAAGATCAGCCTGCAGACCGCCCTCTGCATGGCCCTTGCCCTGGGAGGCATAGCCCTGCTGTACAAAGGCCCGGACGGAGCGACCCTGAGTCTCATCGGTACGGTACTTGCCCTGGCCTCCGCCCTTACCTACGCCATATATATAGTAGGTATCAACCAGACCACCCTCAGGAACACAGCCACCCTGACCGTTACCTTCTACGTACTGGTCTTCGGTGTATCACTATTCATAATCCGGCTGCTCACGGGAGTCGAGCTGACCACTCCCTCCCACTGGTACATGTGGGCCAACATCCTGGCGCTCTCCATCTTCCCCACAGCCATATCCTTCCTCTGCACCACCAGCGCGATACAGTATATAGGCTCCACCCCCACTGCCATCCTCGGTGCCCTGGAGCCGGTGACAGCCATATTTTTCGGCATTACCGTCTTCGGAGAACGGATGACGGCCCGTGAGGGACTGGGCATAGTGATGATCCTGATAGCCGTCACCTTCGTCATCGCCGGGGGCAGCATCACCCTGCACATGACCCGCTTCAGGAAGATGTTTCCCAAACTTCCCCGCCGCAGACAAAAACAAGACTAATCCACCCACCGCCTATGAAACACCCTGCCGCAGTTATTTTACTCTGCATTGCCGCCCTAACACGGACCGTATCCGCATCATGCCACGAAGGCATTTCACCTTCAGCACCGGTCTATTCTCTCATAGAACGTATCTGTCCCGGCTCCTCCGGAAATTTTATCATACTGATTGACACTGCTGCGTCCGGATCTTTCTTTGAGCTCAGCCAGAGCGCTGACGGACGTGTCTCCATCTCCGCGGACTGTCCTGTAAGCGCCGCCACCGGACTCAACTGGTACCTTAAATATTATGCCGGCATCCACCTGAGCTGGAACTGCATGCGGGCGGAACTTCCGGCAGAACTGCCCCCTGTGCCCGTTCCGGAGCGCCGTACCACCCGCTCGCAATACCGCTATTATCTCAATTACTGCACATTCTCCTACTCCATGGCCTTCTGGGACTGGGCCCGGTGGGAGCAGGAACTGGACTGGATGGCCCTCCACGGCATCAACCTATGTCTCGCTGCCGTCGGTTCTGACGCCCTGTGGCTGAATGTCCTCCGCCGTCTCGGCTACTCAGATTCCGATGCCGCGGACTTCATAGCCGGACCCGCATTCCAGGCCTGGTGGCTGATGAACAATCTCGAAGGCTGGGGCGGTCCCAATCCCTCCTCATGGTACGCCCGCAATACTGAACTGCAGAAGAACATCCTCTCCCGCATGGCAGAGCTGGGAATCGAGCCGGTCCTGCCCGGATACTCCGGAATGTTGCCGCACGACGCAGCAGAGCGCCTGGGGCTGAATGTCGCGGACCCGGGACTGTGGCAGGGATATCACCGTCCCGCATTCCTGCAGCCGGAAGATGAGAATTTCCAGAAAATAGCCGATATCTACTACGAGGAGTCGGAAAAACTCTTCGGCAAGGCCCGCTTCTACAGTATGGATCCATTCCACGAGGGAGGCAGGACGGCCGGAGTCGATCTCGAGACTGCAGGCAAGGCCATCCACTCCGCCATGCAGCGCAACAGCCCGGGAGCCAAGTGGGTAGTACAGGCCTGGGGTGCCAATCCCCGCCCTGCGATGATCCGCTCCGTACCCCGCGGGGACATGCTCGTCCTCGACCTCTACTCCGAAAGCCGGCCGCAGTGGGGAGATCCCTCCTCCTCGTGGTACCGTCCGGGAGGTTTCGACGGACACGACTGGCTCTACTGCATGCTGCTCAACTTCGGAGGCAATGTAGGCCTTCACGGTAAAATGCAGCACATCATAGACGAATACTACAAAGCGGACTCCAGCCGTTTCTCAGGGACAATGCTGGGCGTCGGCCTCACAATGGAAGGGATAGAGAACAATCCGGTGATGTACGAACTGCTCTGCGAGCTGCCCTGGCGCCCGGAGCATTTTTCCAAGGACGAATGGCTGCAGGGATATCTCCGCGCCCGTTACGGCCGCATCACTCCGGAGGTCCTGCAGGCCTGGAGGCTGCTGGCTGGTTCCATCTACGAATGTCCCGCCGCCTCCACCCAGCAGGGCACCCACGAGTCCATCTTCTGCGCACGTCCTTCCCTGGACACCTACCAGGCATCCTCATGGTCAGAGATGTCGGATTACTACGACCCGCAGGACGTAATCATGGCGGCAGACCTCATGGTGCAGGCTGCTCCTGATTTTGCCGGACGTGATAACTTTGAATACGATCTGGTGGATATCCTGCGTCAGGCTATCGCAGAAAAAGGCAGGCTTACTTACAAGGCTATCCAACAAGCATATACCAGCCGCGACACAGCAGCATTGCGCACTCATGGAGAAAACTTTCTGACACTGATACTGCTCCAGGACAGCCTGCTGTCATCGCGGAGAGAATTTATGGTAGGCAACTGGATAGCACAGGCCAGGGCACTGGGCAAGGATGAAGCCATGAAAGACTGGCTCGAATGGAACGCCCGCGTCCAGATAACCACATGGGGCAACCGCACAGCCTCGGACACCGGCGGGCTGCATGACTACGCGCACAAAGAATGGTCCGGCCTCCTTGCCGACTTCTACTACCTGCGCTGGAAAACCTGGCTTGACAGGCTTCTGGCCGCCCCCACTGGTCCCGACCCCGCCATCTCCATCGATTACTACTCACTCGAAGAGCCCTGGACCCTGCGTAAGAACACCTATCCTTCCAACCCCATCTCTTCTCCCATCCCGACCGCCATACGTATCTGGTCCACCATCCCGAAGTAAAGCAGCCACAACAGCACGAGCCGCCTGCAGACTGCCTCCAAACCCGTCAGCACACCCACACCCGGAAGGTGGTGGAGATAGGCCGTTTCACCCGGCACCTTCCAGCACGGAAAGGAGCGTCGGCAGAAGGACAGAGAAACGGGCATCCCACAACGGCACCGGATCACGGGATTTGCTGCCGTTGCGGTTTCACTACGCGCCGGCAAGAGAACGTAAATGAACTGTGCGCACATGGTAATTCTGTAACACTCTTACACCCTGTAACTTAGCGAAAGCAGCCGTGGACGCGTCAGTTTTCAAAACGGACGAAAGCACATAGTCATATCGTTCCAAACTGACCTTCAAGGGGTTACAGAAACATGGCGTGCGGGGACGGAAAGCCGGGAACCGCCGCACGGACCGGCACGGAGCCCGGACACGGACGTTTCAGCGGGCCACAGAACGCCGAACACCAAAAAAAAAGCCCCCGGAGGTTGTTCCTCCGAGGGCTCTAAGGGGCGGCGGCTACCTACTCTCCCACCCCTGTTAGGGCAGTACCATCGGCACAAGTGCGTTTAACTTCTCTGTTCGGAATGGGAAGAGGTTGGTCCACACCGTTATAACCACCAT
>DVHI01000096.1 GCA_018712275.1 Candidatus Coprenecus avistercoris
ATAGAGAGGCCACGGGACACGTACCGCCTTGGCTGTACGGAAGAGACTGATGATCTCGCCCAGGCCGAAAATCAGCAGTATAAGTCCGAAAACGAAAAATATCACGGACATGAAGAAATCCGGGAAAATAATCAGTACCAGACCGAACGCGATGTCCACTATCGAATTGAGCAGCAGAAGCGGAACTTTCTCCTTCTTCCACTTGCCGGTATAAGACATTATGAGGCTGACCAGCCCGACTGCCAGAATCAGCGCACCGAGGATAATCATGATGGAATTTTTCACCGCTTCCGGCCAGATGACCAGAATCAGACCGCCCGCCAGCGCGATAATCGCCCTGGCGTATCCGTAGGACCTGTCAAAAAAAACGTTCGCTGTTTTCATTCTGCAAAGATACAAAAGGATTTTGAAAACTAATCAAAACAAGTTACCTTTGTTACTGACAATAAACATACCAATCTACCCGCTATGAAGAAATATCTTATCCTTTTACTGATTCCGCTGTTACTTCACTCATGCGGAACCGCATCCAAAATCAGCAAAGCCGACCAGCCCTGGTCCTATGAGACTGAAAGCATGGGAGTAGGAGCCGACGGCAAATATGTAATCCGCGTATGGAGCTACTGGCGCAACGCCAGCATGCCTGTCGAGGAGGCCAAGAAAAACGCAGTCCATGCCGTCATCTTCCGCGGTGTCCCCGCCGGGAACGGAGCCACGGCTCAGCCTGCTCTCAAGACCGGAGACCTGACACCGGCCGAAAGCGCGTTTTTCGACACTTTCTTCCAGTCTGAATACCAGAGATACATCAGCTCCGTGGCCTCCGGCAGCATCCAGGTCATCAAGACTGGGCGCAATGAATATAAAATAGGCTACGTGATATCCGTTTCCAAGGACAATCTCCGCAAATACCTGGAAGACCAGGGGATAGTAAAAGGGCTTTCATCCGGATTCTAATAATCGCCGCTCAAATATGAAAAGGACAGTTATCACATCTATCGTCGCCGCCATGCTCCCCGCATTGTGCGCGACGGCACAGAATATGACACCGTTCCAGTCCGGCAAGGCCTGGGGCTACAAGGACGCCGGAGGCAAAGTCATCGTGGATGCAGTCTACGCTGCAGCCAGCCTGGCCGCCGACGGATACGGACTGGTGGCCGTAAAGGATGGCAAAACCCTGAAATGGGGAGTCGTGGGTCAGGACGGACGCACTGTAATAGAGCCGGTATATGACTACATCGACCTCTGCAGCGAGGACATGGTGGCTGTATACAAAGGTCCGGTACACAACGGAGAAGAAGGCATCTACATGTCCGGAGGACTGTGGGGCTACATCGATCTGGCCAGCCCCGCCGAGGAATTCAAGGTCATCTTCGACATCGTGGGGCCCTTCACGGACAGCGTGGCCTGGGTAAACTGCGTCAGGACAGAGTCCCGACGTCAGAGAAGGACTATGCCCATCGTGGACAAAAAAGGCAAGCCTGTCGGAGAGGAGATCATCTTCGGAGTCTCGGCCTCATTCACCATGAACGACCTCTATCTGCCCGGAAGCGACGGCTCGGTCACTGTCCCGGACGGTGCCTGGGTTCTCATGAACCGCAAGGGCAATGCCCTGACCTCCACTGACAGTCCCTACCAGGCCGTCGGAGAGTTCAAGGACGGGCTGGCCTGGGTAAAGCGCAACGGACGCTTCGGTTTCGTAAACATTCACGGAGAAGAGGTTATTCCTGTGATATACAGCATGGTCCAGGACGCACCCGGCTCACGTCCCGGCTCGCTCCTGCTGCATCCTGAGAGCGGAGCTGTCAGATGGGTGGTCAATGACAGCGGCCAGAGGGCATGGCTCAATGAGAAAGGGGAGACGGTCATCGGATTCACGGATTTCGAGGGCAAGGTCTCCGTCTTCGACACAGTCGATGAAAACATGTGGGACTACTAAATCCGAAACACCATGAGAAAGATTCTAACACTCACACTCATATCAGCACTGGTATTTCTGAGCTGCGGCACTGCCGCCTACGCCCAGAATCCGGACTCAGCCATGCAGTACCGGAGAAGTTCCCTCTATTCGTTCATGATCAGCCATCCCGACCTGAAGATGGACGACGAGATAGTGGGCGCCTTCATGGCCATAGAGACTCCCGACAAATACAACAACCACGACCTGAGCGTCAAATGCGTGACCGCCGCCAGCAAGGGCGACGACCTGACCCGCCAGATAGAGAACTGGTTCGAACGGAATGACGTAGCCAAGAGACTTGTATCCAAATGGTTCCTCCGCAGCAAGGAAACCGGCGGTTTCGATCCCTCACTGGTGATGGAGCGCGGCCTGTACGGAGCCACCGCTATGGACGTGGAGACCGCCGCCCAGAGCAAGAGGGGCATCGACGCCCTGGCGGACAAGGGTTATGAGATGATCAGCAACACCTTCGTGATAGTCAACGACATCACCTACGTGGACCATGAGAAGAACGCCGACGTGGCCACCGGCATCCTGTCCATCATAGGAGGCATAGCCGCAGCCGCCACCGGAGACGAGAACAACCTGGTAACCGGTCTTTCGACTCTGGGGGCCATGGTATCCAGCATGATAGCCGGCTTCACGGTCAAGACCACGTCTTACCTCTACCAGCTCGACTGGAACGACGACGTAGCGAATACATTCTACGACCTGTACTACTATGACAAGCCCGGCACGGACTCCCTGTCCATGGCTCTCTTCGCAGCCGACACCGTCCTCGCCGCCCGCAAGGCCGCATACGAGGCGGACAAGTCCACCTTCAGGCTCAAGTATGTGGGCAAATACGTAGCCCGCAGCGCCAAACCCGTCCTCCGCGGACTCTACAACCCCGAGGACGTCTTCCGCAAAGTCTGCGCCCGCGCCATCGACAACAACGTGATGGAGCTACAGAAGGAGTTCGACCAGTTCAAGGTCAAGGTGCCTCTCTTCAGCACCGAACCGCTGATGGCCCGCATCGGCATGAAGGAGGGCATCACCGCCAAATCCAAGTTCGAGGTGCTGGTACCCGTCTACGATGACGCCACCGGCAAGGTCCGCTACAACCGCAGGGGTGTCATCCGCCCCGTAGCCGGCAAGATATGGGACAACCGGTACATGGCCTCGGAGGAGCAGGCCGTCGGCTCGGAACTGACGGCTACGACTTTCGAGGTGGTGAGCGGTATGAACTTCACTCCGGGAATGCTCATCAGAGAGATAAAGTAAAATATGACTGAAAAGAAAAATGTCGCCCTGGTACTTGCCAGCGGCGGTTCCAGAGGCCTCGCACACATAGGGGCAATCGAAGTGCTGGAAGAACACGGTTTCAGGATAACATCCGTTGCGGGGGCCTCCATGGGGGCCCTCGTCGGCGGTATATACGCGGCCGGAGGCCTGGACGCATTCAAGGAATGGATGAAGACGGTGGACAGGATGAAGGTCTTCAACCTGATGGACTTCACCATCGGCAACGGAGGGTTCGTCAAGGGGGAGAAGGTCATCGGTGAGCTCAAGAGCATCATTCCGGACAAGCTGATAGAGAACCTGCCTATACCTTTCACGGCTGTCGCCACCGACATCCGTCACCGGAAAGAGGTGGTATTTGACCGCGGAAGCCTTTACGATGCCATACGGTCCTCTATTTCCCTGCCTTCTATCTTCACACCCAACCGCATAGGCGACATGCTGCTGATAGACGGCGGCGTAGTCAACCCGGTACCGGTCAACAGGGTCGTCAGGACCCCAGGAGACATCCTCACCGCAGTTGACCTCAACGGGCCCTACATAGAAAAACCGGAAGAGAAACAGGAGCACGTGAAAGGACGTATCCGCCAGAGACTGGACAAGATAGTCGACACCATAGCCGACAAGGTCAAGAAGGATGAGGTGGAAGCCCATCTGCTGTCAGGTTCGGAGAACCTTGAGAAAGAAAAAGAGGATGACAACGATATGGGTATCGTCACCATCCTCAATGAATCGTCCAGCGTGATGATCCAGACCAACGCGGATCTGACCCTCAAGCTCTATCCTCCGGACATCCTCGTGCGCATTGCCAAGAATGCTTACTCCACCATGGAGTTCTACAAGTACGACGAGATCGTCGCCCTCGGCCGCACAAAGATGGAGGAGGCCCTGCGGAATTTCCGCTAAAGCATTCCGCCGTCGCAGATAATCACCTGACCCGTCACGTATGAAGAAAGGTCGGAAGCGAGGAACAGAGCCACATTGGCTATATCCTCGGGTGTACCGCCGCGACGGAGGGGTATCTTCTTGTTCCACTCGTCACGCACCTCCTGGGACAGGGCATTGGTCATGTCGGTGATGATGAAGCCGGGAGCTATGGCGTTGGCGCGGATACCGCGGGAACCCATTTCCTTGGCTATGGACTTTGCCAGACCGATAAGACCGGCCTTCGATGCCGAGTAGTTGCACTGACCGGCATTGCCGTTAACACCCACTACCGAAGAGATGTTGATGATGCTGCCGCCTCTCTGACGGGCCATGATGGGAGTCAGGGCATGGGTGAAGTTGAAAGCACTCTTGAGGTTGACAGTGATAACGCTGTCCCACTGCTGCTCGGACATCCTCATCATCAGGCCGTCACGTGTGATGCCTGCGTTGTTGACCAGAACGTCGATATGGCCGAAATCCTTCTGAATCTGCTCCACGGTCGCGTGGGCCTCGGCGAAGTCAGCCGCATTGGAGGCATAGCCGCGGCACTGCACTCCGAGAGCGGAGATCTCGGCTACGGTATTCCTGAAGTTGTCGTCCTCCTTGAGGTCGGTGAAAGCGATGTCGGCTCCTGCCGAAGCAAGTTTCATGGCAATGGCCTTGCCGATACCGCGGGCGGCACCGGTAATCAGGGCCACCTTTCCTTTTAATAATCCTTCTAACATAGTCTTATTTTACTTTATCGTTAGGAATAACTGCAAATGACAGACTGGCCTCCACGCAGAGCTCGCCCTCCACGAAAGCCTTGGCGTCGATATAGAAGAGCATGGCCCTGTGGTTGGTGACATGCGCATGCACCTCCACTGTATCGCCGGGACGGACCTGACGTTTGAAACGGGTCTTGTCTATACCGGTGAAAAGTGTGGTGTGGCCTACAAGGTAGTCCTTGATGAGCAGTGAGCTGCACTGCCCCATAATCTCACAGAGGATGACTCCGGGGACTACCGGATAACCGGGAAAGTGTCCCTGGAGGAAGAACTCGTCCCCTCTGACATGGTACTTTCCGATACATTCGGTACCGTCGCCCTGAAGCTCCATCTCGTCCACGAGCAGCATGGGCTCGCGGTGACGGAGGAATTTCTTTATTTCTTCTCTATCCATAATATTTAGTTTAGTTAGTACATGATCAGACGAGTCTGAACGCCAGCACGGCATTGTGTCCGCCGAAGCCCAGGGATGAGGACAGGGCCATGGTCAACTTAGCCTCACGGGCATGGTTGGGATTGACGTCGAGGTCGCACTCGGGATCGGGCACCTCGTAGTGGATGGTGGGAGGCACGATACCGTTGTCCAGAGCGAGCACTGCCGCCACCGCCTCGATACCGCCGGCAGCTCCGAGAGCATGTCCGGTCATGGACTTGGTGGAGCAGAGGATGGCCCTGCGGGCCTCAGCCTCTCCGAGAGCGAGCTTGATGGCCGCTGTCTCGGACTTGTCGTTCAGGGGCGTGCCTGTTCCGTGGGTATTGATGTGCAGCAGGTCCGATGTCGAGTAATGGGCCTCGGTAAGAGCCTGCCTGAATGCCTTTGCAGGGGTAGAGCCGTCCGGGCAGGGAGCTGTATAATGGTAAGCGTCACAGGTGTTGCCGTAACCGCAGATCTCCGCATAGATCCTGGCTCCGCGGGCCATAGCGTGCTCATACTCCTCGAGAACCACGACTCCGGCACCCTCTGCTATCACGAAACCCTGACGGCGGGCGTCGAAAGGCAGGGAGGCAGCCATGGGATCCTCAGCGGGAGAGAGAGCCTTGCTGTTGGAGAAACCTCCGATAGCAAGAGGGTTGACAGCAGCCTCGGCACCGCCGGCGATGATGGCGTCGGCATAGCCGAACTTAATGGCCCTGTAGGCCTCGCCGATGGAGTGTGTACCGGTAGCGCAGGCAGTCACGATAGGCAGGCAGACACCCTTGGCATGATGGGCGATGGCCACATTACCGGCCGCAATATTGGATATCATCGTGGGGATGAACAGGGGGGATATCCACTGAGGACCGTCCTTAATCATCTTGGCTGTCTCGTTCACGAAAGAGTGCATACCGCCGATACCTGAGCCGATATATACTCCGAAACGGTCGGAGTGCACGGTGCCGGGAGTATTGTCCTCCTCGTCATCCGTCGCCTTGAGTCCGCTCATGGCCACGGCCTGATTGGCAGCGGCAAGGGCGAAAAGGCAGAAACGGTCGAACTTCCTTGCAGCCTTGGGCTCAATGCCGTAATCAGCAGGCTTGAAGTCCTTTACCTCTCCTGCAATCTTCACTGAAAGGTCATCGGTGGGAAACTGCTTGATAAAGTCGATGCCGCAGACTCCGTCCACGAGGTTCTTCCAGAAAGTCTCTACATTGTTTCCGACAGGGGAGACAACTCCAAGACCTGTCACTACTACTCTTTTTTCCATATCGTTTAATTTTACATTGACCAGCGGAGAATACATGCACCGGTAGTGAATCCTGCTCCGAAAGCACTGAGCAGCAGCATTTCTCCTGTTTTTAATTGATTACCTCTGTTGAGGTCGTCCAGCAGTGCGGGAATCGAGGCCGACGACGTGTTGCCGTACCTGTCCAGGTTGAAGGGGAACTTGCTCTTGTCCTGGTTCACGAAGTGCCGGATGGACTCGATGATGCGGACATTGGCCTGATGCAGCACATACAGGTCTATCTCATCAGCAGTCATTCCGGCCATGGTCAGCACCTTGTCTATATCCTTGATGGATGAGGACACTGCGAGCTTGAAGACATCCTGGCCGTTCATCACCACGCCCTCGGTATCGACCTCCTCCTTGGTTATGAAGGGAGTCGGCTGAAGCTTGCGCTTCTGATAGAGGGCCTCCACCTTGCAGTGGGTGGACACGCGGATGGCCTTCAGGTCATCACCCTTGGTCACTACGACAGCGCCGGCGGCATCTCCGAAGAGGATGCAGGAGGAGCGGTCATGCCAGTTCATCATACGGGCGGGCTCCTCAGCGCAGACTATGAGGATATTCCTCATGTCCTTCTTGGTCGCCAGATACGCCTCGGCGACATCGAGAGCGTAGATAAAGCCGGTGCAGGCACAGTTGATGTCCATCGTCGGACAGGTGGCGCCTATCATACCCTGTATCACGCAGCCCAGTCCGGGGGTGACATACTCGTTCACCACATTGGAACAGATGATAAAATCCACGTCCTCGGATGTTATCCCGGCGTTCTCCATAGCGTTACGGGCGGCCGTCGCGGCCAGATCCTCCAGATTCTCGGAGGAGATGACACGCCTCTCATGGATACCTGTACGGGTCACGATCCACTCGTCGCTGGTATCCAGAAAATTCTCCAGCATCGAATTGGTCACGACCTTAGAGGGGCGTGCACTGCCAGTTCCTATTATTCTCATACTTTTAGTTAACTTTTGTTAAAATCGCGCAAAAATATACATTTTGGCGAAAATATCAAATCAGCCTATCTTGGAGTTGACTATCTCAATAACCTTAGCCTCCTGTTTTACAGCCTCTTCCGCGATGACTGCCGCCTCGGCTACGAGAGCATCGGCCTTTTCGCGGTCCTTCAGGCCAGAAGCATTGATCTTCACATTGAGGAAGGCTCCGAGGACTGCGGAACGGGCTGCGAGCGCTCCCACACCTGCATCGGATACGGAGTTGGGATTACCCTCCGAGGCCATTGCCTCCACCAGCTCGAAGACCTTGAAAGAAGCCTTCATCGTCCTCAGAGGCACCTCGGTGGCATAGAGAGTGGCCTCCTGCATGGCGGCTGCGCGTGCGGCCTTCTCCTCATCGGTCTTCTTGGGCAGGGACATGGCGTCCATGATACGGTTGAATGCCGCCGTATCCTCATCCACGAGGTGCAGCAGCTCGTACATCAGCTCCTGTCCCTTCTCAGCCCACTCGGAGAACTTGGGGCACTGATCATCCCAGCCTCTCTTGTGCGAGGACAGATTGGCCACCATGGCACCGAGAGCGGCCCCGAGGGAGCCCATATATGCGGATATCGATCCGCCGCCGGGAGCCGGAGACTCGCGGGAGGTCTCCTCCGCAAAGCCGCGTACAGTCAGGTCCACCAGCTTGGGAGTCCTGTCGCTGTCCTCGAGGATGTACTCGATCACCTTCTCGCGGGGGTTGAACGGCTTGAGATCGTCCAGTCCCATGGACTTCACGGCTATCTTTATGATGTCCTCCTCGGGAATACCGCAGGAGCGGTTCTGCTTGGCCAGGTAATGCTTGCCGGCGTCGATGAGCACCTTCTTGGGGATAAGGCCGACTATCTCCGACCCGGTCACCCTCAGACCGCGGGCGTGAGCCTTCTCACACACCTCGTCGAAGGCCACATGGACGGGAGTGACGTTGATATTTGTCACATTCATGGATACCTGTGCGATACCGTACTCCTCGATGAACCAGCCGATGGCCTTGCAGCCCTTCAGAGTTCCGGGAATCCATACCACCTCACCGTTCTCATCCTTCACCACCTTTCCGGTGATGGGGTCGCCCTCTCTCTTCTTGCGGCCCTTCTCGCGCACGTCGAAGGCCACGGAGTTGGCACGGCGGGTGGAGGTGGTGTTGAGGTTATAGTTGATGGCTACGAGGAAATCCCTGGCGCCCACTGCAGTAGCACCTGTACGTGCAGTAAAGTCATCGATGACGGCCGGACCGAAATCGGGCTTCTCCCCGTCGGCAAACCTCTTGGCCAGGCCCTCGTACTCGCCTGCGCGGCATACGGCCAGATTCCTGCGTGCCTCGGTATAGGCAGCGCTCTCATAGCAGAATACCGGTATTCCCAGTTCCTCGCCTATCCTCCTGGCCAGGGTACGGGCATACTCGGCGCACTCCTCCATTGTCACGCCTGCGATGGGCACGAGAGGACACACGTCGGTGGCGCCCATACGGGGATGCTCGCCGTGATGATGCCTCATGTCGATGATCTCGGAAGCCTTCCTGACTGCGCGGAAAGCAGCCTCCATGACCTTCTCCGGCTCACCTACGAAAGTCACTACCGTACGGTTGGTCGCCGCACCGGGGTCCACGTCCAGGAGCTTTACACCCTCGACACTCTCAGCGGCGTCGGTAATCTGTTTGATAATCTGCATATCGCGTCCCTCGCTGAAGTTGGGAACGCACTCAATAAGTTTACGTGTCATTTCTGATTAAATATTATTTGTTGTTTACTATCATGGTTATGCCTGTATCCAGCATGCCGATGAGCTTCGCTACATCCAGCTCGAAATAGTGAATCGGATACAGATACTTGGGCCGTATGGTGTTCGCCACCTGCACGAATTCCTCGTCCGTCATGGTATAAGGGAGATTCTTGGGCAGGAATGCGATGTCGATGTTAGTCACGTGTCTCATCTCGGGAATAGGCTCGGTATCTCCCGCGATGTAGAGGCGGAAGCCTCCGAAATCCAGGACATAGCCGTTTCCGACACCTCTGGGATGGAAAAGCTCGCCGGCATCATTGCGGCGGTTGACATTGTAGGCGTGTACGGCATGGATCATCAGCCCCTCATAGTTGTAGGACTCTCCGTTCTTGAGCACCACATAGCGGTCCGAGACCTTGCCCACGTCCTGGCTCACCACGAAAAGAGTCTTGTCCGTCACAATCTTGGACCAGGCAGACTCGTCATAGTGGTCATAGTGGTTGTGAGTGATGAGGATCAGGTCGGCCTTCTCCCTGCCGGAGAAGTCGCCCGCTTCGCTGTAAGGATCGGAATAGATGTATTTTCCGTTCCATTCGACAAGCAGTGAGGCATGGCCTATCACCGTGATTTTGATCTCGCCCAGAGGGGTCTTGTAACTATCCATATATCTTACCGTTTAAAATTATATTCTCGATCAGCTGGGAAGTGAAACTGTAGGGAACGAATTCGTACGAAGGTATCTTCTTGGTAATGAATAGGGAGGCCTTCTTACCGGGGGTAATGCTTCCGTATTCCGAAGCCACGCCCATCGCAAACGCACCGTTGACGGTCGCAGCGTTGAGCACTGCCTCGGGAGTCAGGCGCATCTTGATCATGGCCAGGACCATCATGAACTTCATGTCCCCTGAAGGGCAGGAGCCGGGGTTGTAGTTGGAGGCAATGGCCAGCGGCAGGTCATACTCCAGCATGTCCTTCGCCTTAGGATAATCCATATCCAGGAAAAATGTAGCACCGGGCAGGAGCGTCGCGATGGTCCCGCTGCCCTGCAGGGCCTTGAACTCCTCAGGGCCGGTGAACTCGAGATGGTCGACAGAGGCGGCTCCATAGCGCACGCCCACCTGCACTCCTCCGGAAAAGCTCATCTGGTTGGCATGCACCTTCGGAACCATACCGTATCTGGCGGCGGCCTCGAAGATCCGGGAGGCATCCTTCACAGTGAAGAATCCCTCCTCTACGAAAATATCCACGTAGTCGGCCAGTCCCTCGGCGGCGACGGCCGGCATGATCTCACGGACTATCTCGTCCACATACCCCTCCCGGTTGCCTTTATAACGGGCAGGCACGGCGTGGGCCCCGAGGAAGGTGGTGCGGACCCTGAGCGGAGTCTCCTCCTCCACCCTGCGGGCGACCCGGAGCATCTTGACCTCATCCTCGACGGTGAGGCCGTAACCGCTCTTGATCTCCACCGCACCGGTGCCCAGGGAGATTATCTCATGCGCACGGACCAGGGTCTGCTGCAGGAGGTCATCCTCCGGGGTATTGTGCAGCAGCTCCACCGAATTGAGGATACCGCCGCCCCGGCGGGCAATCTCCTGATAAGAGAGGCCACGCAGCTTGTCCATGAACTCCATCTCGCGGCTGCCGGCATAGACCAGATGGGTGTGGGAGTCGCAGTAGGAAGGGAACACCATCCTGCCCTCAGCGTCAATCACCTCATCCGAAGAGCGTTCCAACGCTTCCAGTTCCTCAGGCCGGAGGTCCTGCATCCTGCCGAGGCGGGAGATACGGTCTCCCTCCGTCAGCAGCCAGGCACCGTCAAGACAGGGCAGCGACAGCATCTCCTCTCCCCGCAACGGAGCAGAGGGAGCCGCTTCCCGCACATTGACAAGCTTTTTTATATTTTTTATAAAAATTGACATTTTTAAATTTCTGCGTTCTTAATGAAGTCTATGGAATCCTTGATACGGGTGTACATCACCGTATCTTCCTCCACGAAAGGCACAGTCCTGCGGTAGTCCTCGAAGAATTTCTCGATTACGGGCGAGGACTTGCCGGCTCCGGCGCGATGACGGAACTCGAGGGCCTGGGCCGCGTTCAGCATCTCGATGCCGAGAATCTTCTCGACATTCTCGATTACTCTGACGCATTTGGTCGCAGCGTTGGCACCCATGCTGACATGATCTTCCTGGCCCTGGGACGAATCAATGGTGTCCACCACACAGGGAGTGCACAGCTGCTTGTTCTGGCTGACTATGGATGCAGCGGCGTACTGAGGAATCATGAAGCCGGAATTCAGTCCGGACTTGGCCACCAGGAAGGAGGGGAGTCCCCTCTTGCCGGAAATCAGCTGGTAGGTACGGCGCTCGGATATGGAGCCAAGCTCCGCCATGGCGATGGCCAGGAAATCCAGGGTGATGGAAAGAGGCTGCCCGTGGAAGTTGCCGGCGGAGATGACCTGGTCCTCGTCGGGAAGGACAGTAGGGTTGTCGGTAGCGCTGTTGACCTCGGTCATGAACACACTCTCCACATACCCGAGCGCGTCCTTGGACGCTCCGTGCACCTGAGGTACACAGCGGAAAGAGTAGGGATCCTGCACCTCCTTGCCGGGTCCGTCGATGAGCTGGCTGCCCTGGAGATAGCCGAGGATGACGCGGGCCGTCTCCATCTGTCCCTTATGAGGACGGACGGCATGCACACCGGGTGTGAATGGCTCCTTGCGGCCGTTGAAGGCCTCGAGGGAGACGGTGGCTACCTTGTCGGCGGCCGCCGAGATATGCTTCGCATGACACAGACACCATACGGCATGGGCCAGCATGAACTGGGTACCGTTGAGAAGGGCCAGACCCTCCTTCGACGCCAGTGTCAGAGGCTCCCAGCCGAAGAGTTTCTCCAGCTCGCTTCCGGGATATCTCCTGCCCTTGTAGTCAAATTCGCCGAGACCAAGCAGAGGCAGACACATATTGGCCAGAGGGGCCAGGTCGCCGGATGCGCCGAGAGAGCCCTGCTGATATACCACCGGAATCACTCCCTCATTGAAGAAGTCCACCAGCCTTTCCACGGTCTCGACCCTTACTCCGGAGTAGCCGTAGGATAGGGATTTGACCTTCAGGGCCAGCATAAGGCGCACAATCTCAGGACGTACCTCCTCTCCTACTCCGCAGGCATGGGACATCACCAGATTCTTCTGGAGCTGAGAGAGCTGGTCGCGGTCCACGGACACGTTGCAGAGTGAGCCGAAACCGGTAGTAACTCCATAGATAGGAGCCTTCTGGTTCTTCATCCGCTCGTCCAGATAACTGCGGCATTTCTCAATTCTTTTACGGGAAGCTTCGCCCAGATGCAGGCGGCACTCGGGATTCAGAAGATTCCTTACATCCTCGAAAGAGTGCTGAAGGGTATCTATATCAAACTGTATCATACATTTGGGATTTTTAGTCGTTTAACCCACAAATGTACAAAAAAATCTTATCTTTCCACCCAGATAAGCGGCTTTCTACTGTCGATTTCCCTCATTATACCCTTCATATACCCTTTGAAATACTTCTCGGCATACTTGAAGGAAGGGAAATTGGGCGAAGGCACAGACTCGGAACGTCTGGAAGGCCGGACACCTCTGGCCGTAACATCATAGCGTGAGGACGGACGGAGATCCGGCATCCAGTTGAAGTCTCTCAGGCGGCTCTTCTCCTGAGCAAGGTCCCAGACCGGATAAGCATCGCTCTTGATATTCTCCGTGTATAGTATGCGCTGGACCTGTCCGTCCTTGAGACGTCCGGTCATCAGACGGCACTCCTTCTGGTTCATAGTTGTTATTACCGAATCCTCCGCCACATAGAACATGGCCGTGACTCCTCCCAGAGCATCGAAACGGGAAACCTGACTGTTCACGAAATAGCCTATCATCTCGGGAGATTTGATTTGGTGATAGTATTTCTCCGGCACTTCTTCAGAAATGACGAAGGCATTGGCGAAGAGATAGCCCCTGTCCAAAGTCTGGTTACGGAACAGAAACTGCATGCTGTCAGCAGTGATCTGACTCTTTATCTCATACCATAGCACCGGCTCCGTGAAAAGCCTGGCAATGGAATCTATCGAAGTGAACAGCAGGGAGTCGCATCGCACCTGAATATCGCTCTTGTAGATACGCACATGGTGATATGCTTCCACAAAAGACACTTCTGTAGTATCCGGAGGGGGAGGAAGCATCAGGGAATCAACCACTGATACGGAGTCCGGCAGGGAGAGGGAATCCAGTCCTGCAACGGTAAGACTGTCCTGCACAACGGCAGGGGGCGCTGTCATCAAAGTATCCTCCGCAGGTATAAATGGAGACGGCAGTGTACCCGGACCGGGTTGCCTCAGAGAAGCTGCCGATGACTGTGCCTGGGTCCTTGACGCCGCACCTGAAGACGAGGACGCCGATCTTCCGGCTCCAGCCGTCCCGGCTGACTTCTTACTCTGTTCCATCGGATCCACCAGCGCTGACCTGTACCGCTCTTCAGCAGCCTCCACCACGGCGCTGTCCACATCGCACATACGCATCGTATAATAAATCAGGGTGTCGGAAGACATGAATACAGAGTCCCGTACCCCCTCTTCATTCTCATCGATAACCACCAGGGCCGGCTGACGGTAAAGTTCGGCTCTCCTGGGTTCGTTCCAGTAACGCAGTTCCCCGGCCAGAGCAATGGCATTGTCCACTGTATCAAGAAGCTGGACATTTCCAAGCAAAAGAGAATACTCCGTAAGCCGGTCGTAGTAAAGAGAGTCGCTCCACATCTCGTAGTCTTCCGTAAGGATATGCACATTCTTACGGAAATACAGCTTCTCGACAGTCCTCTCGTAACGACCTGCACCGGATGATATGGTATTGTCTCCATACCATCCCTGGGTATTGCCTCTGAAACGGGCCGTCTCATTCCTGGTATCGTAATTGAGAGTATCGCAGACAAAGAAAAGCGAGTCGGAGAACATCTCGACACTCCCTATGAAATCGAACCGCTCCAGCGGTGAGCTGTAAGTACCGGTAAGGCTCTCGATGAGGTTCCCGTCAGAGTCCCTCATGGCGCCTCCGCGGTAGAAAAGTGCGGTGCTGTCCTTGGTATTGTAATCCAGAAAGTTGGTACGCAGCACATTACTGTCCCGGTCTATGAGTTCCACCAGATGACCGCGGAACTTTGCTGTATTCTCCGGAATGACATACTTGATACTGTCCCCGGTCAGAACCGTATTCTCCTGAACGATACGTATGCTGCCGATGGCATCGATATACTCGTCCGCGACATTCCAATAGGCACTGTCACAATAGAGATAGGTGTCATTATGCAGGAATACCGCGTCCCCCACTACTTTCCTGTACTCCTTGCCGTCTATCTCCACCAGACGGGCAAGGTCAGCCTGCAGCAGGCGTACCAGGGAATCCCTGTCCTGCTGCCCGCTGTCATGTCCGTCCTGAGCATGAAGTGTCAGGAAAGGAAGTGCGATGAGCACGGCGGTCAGTATCGAAACTCTTCTCATTCTGTCACTTTACCCATCCGTCCCGTTGGAAATCACATTTCTGGAACATAGGGTCTATTACGATATAGGTGGTGGCCTGTTTCTCCTTGATAAAGTCCTCTATGGCCCGGACGGACTTATTGTTGGTCGCAATATCCAGAAGGACATTGAAATCCTGCTCTACGGTCGCTGTATGAGAAGGACGGATCTTCTCCAGGCGGATAATCTTGTAGACAGTATTGCCGCTGCGACCCTCGTCATCCACAGACTCGAAGGGCATGGATACTTCACCTTCCTTCATATCCTTCAGAACATTGTAGTCGGCAGGCTTAAGCTGGTCCATCTCAAAAAAGGGCGCTCCGGTATTAGGGTCGGCCACCAGTCCGCCGTTGGTACGGCTTTTGGCGTCCTCCGAGAATATCCTTGCAGCCTGCGCAAAAGTCAGACTGTCCTCCAGCACCACGTTGCGGATAGAATCCAGGCGGATAAACGCCGAATCCCGGTCCTCTACGGTGTACTTGGGCTTAAGGAGAATGTGACGGGCATTGAACATATCCCCACTCTTGGATATCATCTGGATAATATGAAAACCGTCGGGAGTCTCCACTATCGGAGACACCTGACCGTCCTTCAAGGCCATTGCGGCATCACTGAATGCAGGCCAGAATATGGACTTTGACGCCATTCCCAGCTCTCCTCCACGCATCGCACTTCCAGGATCCTCAGAGTACAGGGTTGCCAGCATTGAAAATTTTTCTCCGTCCAGAATCCTCTGACGGAACTCCAGCAGCCTCTCGCGCACCTCCAGCTTTGCACGCTCCGTATCTGGATACAACACTATCTGACTGTACTGATACTGAGTGGGAATTATCGGCAGGCTGTCCGTCGGCACACTGCGGTAATACTGCTGTACTTCTTTGGGAGTCACCTCGGTTATGGCACCTGCTACAGTACGCTGCATCTCCTGAACCAGGTTCTGTTCCATAAACGTCTCCCTCCATTCCTGACGCAGTTTATGCAGGGGCTTTCCGAAATACTTTTCGGTCTGTTCCTCACCTCCCAGCTGTGTGAGGATGTTGTTTACCCTATCCTCCAGTGCGGCATCCACCATATCAGGATTGACGGTAAGGCTATCAAGCTGTGCCTGTGTATAGAACAGCTTGGAAACCAGCATATTCTCCAGCACCTCACATCGCAGGTTACGATCCGAGACATAACCCTGGAACTGCATCATCTGTACCTCTCCCTCTATCTGTGAGAGAAGTATCATACTGTTTCCGACCAGAGCGACAGTCTTGTCTATCACGCCGTCGTATTTCTGGGCAAACATCTCTGTAAGGGGCATCACCACTAGGGCAAGCGCCGTCATCAGTGCTTTTATCTTCATTTTACTCCTTATATATTTTCAATTTTTCAGAACCTACCGCATCATTAAGCAGATTTCGTTCCAAACTCATCAGAAGGGCCTGTTTTCTTCTGCTCAGAATCACGTCCCTAATCCTGTCACGGCAGTATTCATAAGGAGCAATCCTTCCTGCCGGGACATAGCCGTCAGCCGAAATGAGGTAGGTATAGCCTAAATACGTCCTCTCAACATAGGATCTGTCGTCCAGCACCTCCGCCATCGAGGATATGTCCATACCGGTCCCCTCCACCAGAGCATCCAGTCCCGTCCATTCGTCAAGGAAGAAATACCGCTCGGCAGAAGTATAGCACAACTGGTCCAGACGGTCGCGGTCCTCCTGTACGGATGAGCGGTAGAGGGACTTTATGGGGTTGAGGTTAGGAGAATTGTCACTCACCTTTATATAAATGCCCCGTATCAAAGGGAGGTGAGTGATAAAACTGGATGGGTTGGCCTCATAATACTCTCTGTACTCCTGCTCTGATATGACAGTGTCAAGACGCTGCTCCACGTACTGCTGTTCGTAACGGTAAACCAACAGTTGCCGGCGATAATCCTCAAGCTCGGCGGTCACATCCCTGTCTGTCTTGGACAGGCGGCTCTCAGCCATGTCCAGAAGAAGTCTGTCCTTAGCCCATGATTGTATGTACCGCTCGACCATGCGGAGGCTGTCCTCCGGTGAGAATCCTTTGATATTGAGCTTCTCGATATCACTGCGGTACAAAACATCCTTGCCGACTCTGGCGACAGCGTCTCCCTTGAAGAGACGGTCGTAGAGACGGCAGGACGATACACTCAGACACAACAGAAGTATCCAGAGAGCCCTTCTCATCGCAGTACGCAGAGTAGAGCTATTACCTGCTGTAATTGGGAGCCTCGCGAGTAATCGTCACGTCGTGGGGATGGCTCTCGGCCATACCGGCGGCGGTGATGCGCACGAAGCGGGCGTTCTTGAGTTCGGCCAGGTTGTGTGCTCCGCAGTAACCCATACCTGCACGGAGACCTCCGATAAGCTGGTATACCACCTCGGAGAGAGTACCTTTGTAAGGCACCTGGGCGACAATGCCCTCCGGTACGAGTTTCTTGATGTCCTCCTCCATGTCCTGGAAGTAGCGGTCCTTGGAGCCCAGCTGCATGGCCTCGAGCGAGCCCATTCCGCGGTAGGACTTGAACTTACGTCCGTTGAGGATGATGGTCTCTCCGGGAGACTCCTCCACACCGGCGAAGAGCGAGCCGGCCATGATGGTGTCGGCACCGGCGGCCAGGGCCTTGACGATGTCGCCCGAGTAGCGGATACCGCCGTCGGCGATGACGGGGATACCGGAGCCCTTCAGGGCCTCGGCGGCCATCATGACTGCGGAAAGCTGGGGCACGCCCACACCGGCAATGATACGGGTGGTGCAGATGGATCCGGGACCTATGCCGACCTTCACAGCGTCCACTCCGCACTCCTTCAGAGCCTTGGCGGCCTCACCGGTAGCGATGTTGCCGGCGATGATCTGCAGGTCGGGGAACTTCTGACGGACTGTCTTCAGGACTCTCAGCACACCCTCCGAATGACCGTGGGCGGTGTCGAAGACCAGTGCGTCCGGCTCCACAGTCATCAGCATCTCCACCTTCTGGACACTCTCGGAGTTGATGCCAACGGCGGCGGCCACGAGCAGACGGCCCTTAGCATCCTTGCTGGCGGTAGGATTGTCCTTGATCTTCATGATGTCCTTGTAGGTGATAAGGCCGGCCAGATGACCTTCCTTGTCCACCACGAGGAGCTTCTCGATCTTGTAGCGCCGCAGGAGGTCGGTGGCCTCCTTGAGATTGGTGCCGTCGGTGGTGGTGATCAGGTTCTCCTTGGTCATCACCTCGGACACGGGAGTCTTGGGATTGTCCTGGAAACGGAGGTCACGATTGGTGACGATACCGCAGAGCATGCCGTGGGCGTCCACGACGGGTATGCCGCCTATGTGGTTCTCGTGCATGAGCTTGAGGGCGCCACCGACAGTGGCGTTCTCGCGGATGGTCACGGGGTCGTAGATCATGCCGTTCTCCGCCCTCTTGACCTTGCGTACCTGCTCCATCTGTACCTCGATGGGCATATTCTTGTGTATCACTCCGATACCTCCCTCACGGGCGATGGCTATCGCCAGATCAGCCTCGGTCACGGTATCCATGGCCGCGGACACTATGGGGGTATGGAGGGATATCTCCCGGGTCAGCTTCGTGGTGATGTCCACCTCGCGGGGCAGCACGTCCGAGTGGGCCGGGATGAGGAGGACGTCATCAAAGGTGAGGCCCTCCACTATGGGTGAGTTGGTGTACATCTGCATAGCGGCCGCTCCTGGATTTACTCGGCTTTCTTGGCCACTATTGCACTGAGACTGTCGTATTTTACATCGAGAGCGCTGAGCAGCTCGTCGGTGAGGTTGCGATAATATGCTCTCTTGTCACCCTCGGGATGGCTGACTCTGGACAGCATCTCGTCCCTGAGGTCAAGAACTTCGTTGATAAGGCTGACTATCTGCTCGGCCTTCTCGTTGTCGTCGTGGAAACTCATGCTGATGACTGCGTCTGAAACGAACTCATCCACCATGTAGTTGATGTCTTTTTTGATAACTCTTAAATTCATGATAATCGCGATTTATAAATTATAAACTGTTAACTTTCCTAAAAATACCACGGATGCTTCAGAACCGTCACTATCCCCGGCTCAGTGTCCTGATGTCCGAGGATACGGCAGGCCCCTACTATCTTCTTGCCGGTGTAGGAGTCGGGTCGTCCCGGCAGCAATGAATTGATCCTCACCCGCAGGGACGAATGAATCATCATTCCGTCTCCCATGCAGATGCCCACATGGCTGACACTCCTGCCGCGTGTGTCAGTTGCGCTGCGGCCGAAAAACACCAGGTCGCCGGCCTGAAGGTTCCCAATGATATCGCCGGCATCCAGCGCCTCGCCGGTTCCTATCTGCTGGGAAGCGTCCCGCAAGAGAATGATACCGTTGAGAAAATAGCTCAGCTTCACCAGGCCGCTGCAGTCCATCCCCTTAGGGGAGAGACCGCCCCAAAGATAGGGGAATCCCAGGAAAAGTCTGGCCGTGGCGACTATGTCGTCCCCCGTAGGAG
Source organism: Candidatus Coprenecus avistercoris (assembly GCA_018712275.1). Classification (GTDB taxonomy): domain Bacteria; phylum Bacteroidota; class Bacteroidia; order Bacteroidales; family UBA932; genus Coprenecus; species Coprenecus avistercoris. The sequence continues at coordinate 19,367 of DVHI01000096.1, forward strand.
CGGCCGCCTCCTCCATCCATTCCTTCAGCGGAGCCACACTGCCGGCAGGGACAAACCCCTTCCGCCCGTCGGGCAGGATCACCGGTGTGAAGCCTTTCTGCTCCGGAGCATTGTCCTTTTCCAGAATATTGCCCATCACACAGTCTGTAAGGACTGCCGTCCCTTCTTCCGGAGCCTCCGTCACCAGTATGAAATAATCCTTGACGATCAGACGCTCCGCCTGCGTCCATTCCTCCAGTCCATCCTCCGAAAGCAGAGCAATGTTCTGCTCCGTAGTCCAGCCCTCATATCCCTCAGGTGTTACGATGGAATACCAGTAACTTTCCTTTCCTGTGACCTCTACAGGAGTGCCCATCATGGCCTGCGAAACCGTCTCGGACTGATAATCAGGAGATTTCTTCATATCTGTAACTGACACTGAGACCAGCGCCATGCCCTTCCGGACCTCCGCCCGCAGCGGAGAGAACAGGATAAGGGACAGAAATATGAGCAAAACTTTCTTCATTCCTGCAAATATAGGCGAGTTTTTCTTATTTTTGAAAAATTTATTATGAAACGGATACTACTTATATTCCTTCTGGCCATCCTGAGCCTAGGCGCCGGAGCCCGGGACTCGCTCAGCATATCACTTCTCACCTGCTCCCAAGGACGGGACATCTCCTCAGCATTCGGACATTCGGCCCTGAGGGTCAAGGATCTCCGGAACGGGCGCGACATGGTCTTCAACTACGGTACATTCAGTTTCCAGGAGCCGCATTTCATGCTCAACTTCCTGCGCGGAGACCTCAACTATTTTCTGTCCGTCAGTTCTTTCCAGCAATTCAAGCGGTCCTATGAAGCCACGGGACGCGGCATCTACGAGCAGACACTCAATCTCACCCCGCTTCAGGCAGCCGATCTATACTCGTTTCTCATTGACAATTACAAGCCATCCAACCGGTACTACCTCTACGACTTCCTGCAGGACAACTGCGCCACCCGCATCCGGGACATATTCGACAGGAACAGGGATTACAGCGTGAAAGACACCCTCTCCAGCCTGACCTACCGCGACGAACTGACCAGACTTGTCGGCGACCGCCGCTGGATGATGTTCGGCATCGACCTGATACTTGGAGCGAAAGTTGACAGGGAGATTACCGTCAGGGAGACAGCCTTCCTGCCTGACCGCCTCTCGGAAGTACTTAGGAACTACGGCAATGCAGAACTGGATGGCACCAGGCTGGCCTCCGCAAGCCGCATGCTCTCATCACCTGCACCGGAACCGGGCAGATGGAAGGACATACTCTCCAAGGCCTCCAGTCCGTTCACAGTCTTTACTCTGCTGTTTGTACTCTATCTGGTATTCTACCTGCGCAGCGGCAACAAGTGGAGATTCATGAGCATCTGCTCGACCATCCTGTACATCATTCTCGGCCTCGGAGGCATCATTATCTGCCTGATGTGGTTTGCCACCCATCATGTATGGACAGCAGACAACTGGAACCTGCTGTGGATGAACCCGCTTTTCCTAATACCGGTCTGCATGCCGAACTGCTGGGCCAAGAATCTGATCATAGACCTGCTGGCTGCCGTGGCCGCTATCGGACTGATATGCTCGTGGCTGCTGCCCCAGACATTCCATCCGGCCGCAGCCGTCATCATCCTGCTCACCGTGCTCATGGCCCTGAGCCGCAGAGCCATCTACCGTAAATACTAAAAGCCTTACTATATGATACTCGACTCACTCAAAAGTTTTGAAAAATACGTCAACCTGCACGCTTCCTTCGGCAAGGTGCTGGAATTCATCCGTAAGAACGATCTGCACACCCTCTCCGAGGGCAAGCACGTCATCGAGGAGGACAATATCTGGTGTACCGTATCCACCGCACAGTGCAAGGACGAGTCCGAATCTCCCCTGGAGGTGCACGACTCCTTCATAGACATCCACGTGGTTCTGGAAGGGACCGAGATTATCGGCTTCCGCGACAGGGCCAAGTGCATGGGTGTCAACGTGGACTACAATGCCGAGAAAGACGTGGCCTTCCTCAAGGAAGAGCCCGAGGCCTATATCAGCTACGGGGACGACAACATGGTTATCTGCTTTCCCCAGGACTGCCACGCACCCCTGATCGGGGACGGAGAAGTCCGCAAGGCCGTATTCAAGGTCCGGTTCTAGACTGCTTTGGCCGTGGGCAGATACAATTCCTACATAGGCTATTTCAAGAAAACATACGGCGAGCGGCTGCAGAAAGTGGTGGTGGACGCCGGCTTCACCTGCCCGAACCGGGACGGACTGGTCGGGACAGGCGGCTGCACGTACTGCGACAACGCCGCCTTTCACCCGGGCTACAGTACAGCGGGCATTCCTATTCACAAACAGATCGACGAGGGCATCAAGTTCCACCGGGTCCGCTACCGCAAGGCTGAGAAATTCCTGGCCTACTTCCAGCCCTATTCCAATACATACGCGCCTCTCGAAAGGCTGCGTGAGGTGTATGAGGAAGCCCTCTCCCACCCACTGGTGGCCGGCATCGTCATAGGTACCCGGCCCGACTGCGTGGACGAGGACAAGCTGGACTTCCTGGCATCCCTGGCCCGGGACCACGTGGTGGTCATCGAATACGGAATAGAGTCCGTATACGACCGGACCCTGCAGCGCATAAACCGGGGACATTCCTTCGAGGATGCAGTACGCGCCGTGGAGATGACAGCCGCCCGGGGACTTACTCAGGGCGCACACTTCATCTTCGGGCTGCCGGGTGAAACGGTCGGGGACATGCTGGGCTACGCACCTATTATAAATAAGCTGCCGCTGCACTCGGTCAAGTTCCATCAGCTGCAGATCGTCCGAGGCACCGCAATGGAGAAGGAATTCGCCGCCCGCCCGTCCGACTTCGTGACATTCTCCCTGGATGAGTATTTAGATTTCATTGCAGACCTGCTCGAGCGCCTCCGCCCGGACCTGTACATAGAGCGCTTCGCCGGGGAAGTCCCGCCCCGTTTCGTCAACTCCACCCCATGGGGGCTGCTCCGCAATACCGAGCTCATCCGGCTGCTCGAGCAGCGGCTGGAGCAGCGCAATACCTTTCAGGGACGCCTTTTCAAATAAAAAAACTGACTCACGGTTCTGCGAGTCAGTTTTTTCTATTATATGAGAGTACTGGATACGCTTACTTGCGTCCGCCTCTGTCACCGTCGCGGCGGGGACCTCTTCCGCGGTCGCCTCCACGGTCACGGCCACCGCGGCCGCCGCCGTTGGAACCTCCGTTGAGACGGGGCTTGCGCTCATGCTCCACCCATCCTTCGGGTGCGGGCAGCAGAGCCCTGCGGGAAAGTCTCATCTTGCCGGTCTTCTGGTCGATCTCGAGGAGCTTGACATCCACCTCGTCTCCTACCTGGAGAACGTCCTCCACCTTGTCGACCTTCTTGTAGTCGAGCTCGGAGATGTGCAGCAGGCCTTCCTTACCGGGCAGAATCTCCACAAAAGCGCCGAACTCGAGAATCGACACTACCTTGCCGTGATAGGTCTCACCGACCTCGGGCACTGTGGTGATGGCCTTGATGCGGGCCAGAGCAGCGTCCATGGATTCCTTGTTCTCTCCGAAGATATCAATGATGCCCTGGTCACCCTCTTCAGTGATGGTGATAGTGGTACCGGTAGTCTTCTGTATCTCCTGAATGACCTTGCCGCCGGTGCCGATAACGGCGCCGATAAACTCGGAAGGAATCGTAATCTGCACGATGCGGGGTACATTGGGACGGTACTCGGCGCGGGGCTCGGAGATGGTCTTCATCATCTCGCCCATGATGTGGGCGCGGCCTTCCTTGGCCTGTGCCAGAGCCTGCTCAAGAACCTCGTAGGGCAGTCCATCCACCTTGATGTCCATCTGGGTGGCGGTGATGCCGTCCTTGGTTCCGGTCACCTTGAAGTCCATGTCTCCGAGATGGTCCTCATCGCCGAGAATGTCGGAGAGCACTACGAACTTACCTGTCTTCTCATCGGAAATAAGACCCATGGCAATACCGGCTACCGGTTTCTTGATCTTTACACCGCAGTCCATCAGGGCCAGGGTGCCGGCGCAGACTGTGGCCATTGAGGACGAGCCGTTGGACTCGAGGATGTCGGATACCACGCGGACTGCATAGGGATTCTCCTCACCTACTGGAACTACGGGCTTGAGAGCCCTCCATGCCAGGTTGCCGTGACCAATCTCCCTGCGGCCCACTCCACGCTGAGGCTTGGCCTCACCGGTTGCGAAAGGAGGGAAGTTGTAGTGGAGCACGAACTGCTGGGTACCCTGCACAAGCACCTCGTCCAGCTCCTTCATATCCATCTTGGTGCCGAGGGTCACGGTCGACAGGGACTGAGTCTCACCACGGGTGAAGATGGCCGAGCCGTGCGCTCCGGGCAGATAGCCCACCTCACACCATATCGGGCGGATCTGAGCGGTGGTACGTCCGTCGAGGCGCACACCCTCGTCTATGATCATGCGGCGCATGGCCTCTTTCTCCACAGCACCGTAATATCTGCTGACCATCATCTCCTTCTCCTCTCTCTCCTCCTCGGGAATGGTCTCCATGAATTCCTCTTTCAGGGCATCGAAAGCGTCCTCCCTCTCGTGCTTGGCCAGACCGCTCTTGGCGATGGCGTAGCACTTGTCATAGCAGTAGTCGTGAACTGCCTTGCGCAGGTCCTCGTCATTGACCTCGTGGCAGTAGGCCTTCTTCTCCACCTTGCCGAGCTCAACCATCATCTCCTTCTGCACGCGGCACTGCTCCTTGATAGCCTCGTGGGCGCACTTGATGGCCTCGAGCATCTCTGCCTCGCTCACCTCCTTCATCTCTCCCTCTACCATCATGATATTCTCCTCGGTAGCGGCGACAATCAGGTCGATATCGGCGTTGTCCACTGTCTGGAAAGTGGGGTTGATGACGAACTTGCCGTCGATACGGGCCACCCTCACCTCCGAAATAGGTCCGTGCCAGGGAATATCGCTCACTGCCAGCGCGGCGGAAGCTGCCAGGCCAGCATAACTGTCAGGCATGTTCACCTTGTCAGCGGAAATCATGAGCACATTGACGAACACCTCGGCATGAAAATCATCGGGGAACAACGGGCGGAGAGCTCTGTCCACCAGTCGGGCTACCAGAATCTCCGAATCCGACGCACGTCCCTCCCTCTTGAGGAAACCTCCGGGATAACGGCCTGCGGCGGCATATTTTTCCTTGTACTCCACCGACAGAGGCATGAAATCTACGTCCTCCTTGGCATCCTTGGCACATGTAACTGTTGCCAGCAGCATCATGCCGCCGACCTTTACAACTACCGAACCGGCCGCCTGCTTGGCGAGTTTGCCGGTTTCGATCTCAACGATCGTTCCATCACCCATTGTGATGGTCTTCTTAACTATATTCATATTGTCCTTCTAATTGTGTCTGCCTTATGAGAGCCGGTCACAGCTATCAAGAAAAAGGGGCTGCCCAGTCTGTCTTGACAACCCCGTTTCTCTTACGAAGCCAAAGCCGCTTATTTACGTAAGCCGAGAGCTTTGACAATCTCCCTGTATCTCTCAATATCCTTGGCCTTCAGGTAATCGAGGAGGCGACGCCTCTTACCTACAAGACGGAGCAGGGCACGCTGGGTGCCGAAATCCTTCTTGTTGTTGCGAAGGTGTTCTGTCAGATGAGCGATACGGTAGGAAAATAGAGCAATCTGACTCTCTGCCGAGCCGGTGTCCGTATTAGACTTCCCGTATTTAGCGAAAATCTCCTGCTTCTTGTCTGCTGCAAGATACTCTGCCATAAACCTTTAAATTAAAAAATCAGTTAAACTTATATTCTTCCCCAAAATCGGGGATGCAAAGATATGTAATTAAAATCAATTTTCGCTACTTTTGCGGACAATTTTTATGCCGAATCTCAATTCATGCCCAGGGCAAACTTACAGAAACTCATCTCCGTTCCAGGAATCGGCGAAGTCCGGCTGACCAAAAGGGCCGGTTCCGTACGGCTGCGCATCAGCGTCTCTCCCAGGAGCGGGGTCGCCGTATCCATGCCCCGGCACGTCCCCTGGTCTGCCGGTATCCGTTTTCTGGAAGCCAAGCGGCAATGGGTCGAGGCCGCGCTGCAACGGCAGGCCCTCATCCAGCAGAAAACAATCCGCGAAGGCAGGACCGCCGCCGTTCCGGAAGACCCGGCCGCCCTTGAACGGATGCGGGAACAGGCACGGGCCACACTCGTTCCCAGACTGCGGGAGGCCACGGACCGCTTCGGATTCCCCTTCAGGGGCCGCGTAACTATCAAAAACAATGTCTCCAACTGGGGCTCCTGCTCCTCGAAGGGAAACATCAACCTCAACATCCGTCTCATCATCCTGCCCGAGCACCTGCAGGACTACGTCATCCTCCACGAACTATGCCACCTCCGCCACCAGAACCACGGCCCTCAGTTCCACGCCCTGCTGGACTCCCTCCTCGGAGGCCGCGAAGCAGATCTCAGACGCGAGCTCCGCGGCTGGCGGATAATATAAACTTGCCTGCCTATTTATGAAAACTTTTTAATAACTTTGCAGCCGGAATGCCGGCTCCGGCCAGCTTTTCATAACTTAAACTGACATTAACTATAATCTTCATAAATACCTATTTTCATGAAAAAAACCATTATTTCAACAGGCATCGCTATCATAGCGTCACTGTTATTCTCCTCATGCGTAGATCTTTCTGAATCAGAATCCGTAACCGCTCTCCGTGAAGCCAAAAGCGCCCAACTTCAGGCCATGGCCGACATGTACCGCACACAGGCTGCAGCCGACTCCCTGTTAGCCGCAGCAGAAGCTGACCTGAAAGCCGCTCAGGCAGAATACCAGAGACTTCTCACCGAACAGGCCCGCCAGAAGTTCGAACTGGAAATAGAGTGGCTGGCCATGGACTACGAGTACAAGATGCTTCAACTCGAATACGATATACAGAACATGCAGCAGCAGATTCTGGATGACGCCTCCGCCCATATCCAGCAGCTGTTCCAGTACTACAAGACTGAAATGCAGGAACTCAACGACCTCAAAACCGAACTGCACCAGCAGAACATCATGCTGGCCAAGGCCGATGCGGACATCCTTAACGCCCAGGACTACGTAGCAAGAGAAACCGCCCGGTACGAAAGCCTTATATCCGATGCTGAAAGCGAGATAGCAGTCCTCGAAGCATATCAGGGTCAGGATCTGGCGGACGTCAGAGCCCGGTACTACACAGCATACGCTGACTATGACACTAAATATAATGACTACAGCATCAAGTATGGAGATATGGAGATAGCCTACTCCGCTATCGAGGAGCACATCCTGAACAACTACTCCAAGGACAATATCTGCAACAGCACCCATGAGGCCATCAAAATAATGGACACCCTGTCCTCCGAATATGGTGTTACCATCAGCATCGAGAGACGCAGAATATACCGTGCCACCGTAGACTACGGCCACCTGGCATATCCTGAAGTAACCTACACCGTTTGCTCAATATCCGACGCCGAACGTGATGCTCTGTACACAAGCCTTGCGAGCAATCCCAGTGAGCTTGAAGCCGTTGCAGCTCTCTTCAGCAAGCTCGATAATGTCTACACCTCATACACAGATGAGGTATCATCTCTCAGATCACACCCTCTTACAACTGCCTACTTCGATGCCTGCGACATCTGTGAGGCCGCATACATCCTGCAGCACGAGGCATACCTCGAAGTCGAGATACTGTCAGATCTGGTTTCATCCGGCCTTCTCACTGATTTTCAGTCAGAAATACGCGAATTAAAGGACAGCATCGACTCATGGAGAGTCGCCATAGCCCAGCTCACTCAGATAGAGGATGCTGAGGATGCCAAACGCCAGATAGAGGACAGCATAGCACAGCTCAACGAACTGATTGCAGCGCAAGAGCAGATAGTAGCCCTGGCAAAAGCTGACCTCGACGCAGCCCTAGCACAGTAACAGTCCACCTGGTCCTATAAAACGAACTGAAATGAGAAAAGCAATATCAATCCTGACTATCGCCGTCCTGCTGTCCGGTCTTACCGCACAAGCCCAGACGCATCAGCGCGGAGCCCGTCAGGGAGACTTCACCTTCGGTGTCACAGCCGGTTATAACTCGAGCGTAATGCTCAGTGCCAAGCCAGGCAACCAGACATCGTACTCCACTTCCGCCCTCTCAACCAACTGGAACGACAAGACACTGGCAGTAGGTGTAGAAGTGGGGTGGTTCTTCGTGGACCTGTGGCGCCTGAACTTCGGAGGCGGGTTCAATATAACGCAGACACCCGGTTATCCACCGGTCAACGGAACATACGATGAAAATTCCGAACCCGGTGACGGTTCCATACCGTCGTACGAAGGAGTTGCCGCCAAGACCACCATGCAATACAGTGCACACCTGGGTGTGGACCGCTACTTCGACATCGGGGTGGAGGGCCTGTATCCATATGTTGGCATAAAAGGCGGTTTCGCCTATGGATTCGAGGCTGCGTCAATGGACGACGAGACATGGACAGGCAAGTCGGTATCAGAGGCCTACAATATCCGGGGTGCCCTGACTTTCGGCTCCGACTACTTCATCACCCAGGCGTTCTTCGTGGGAGCGTCCATTGACGTCTTCGCATACACCTATAACTTCACTGTCATCAAGCCACAGGAAGGGCTCGCCGGCCTGGCCGCCAACAGCCACAACTTCAGCGCCCTTGCCGCCCCGACCATCAAGATCGGCTTTGTATTCTAGTCTCCGTCAGGAAGTATTCAAACTCTTAAGAAAAAGGATCCGGCTGTTAATCGGCAACCGGATCCTTTTTTTAAAAAAAATATTTTTATATTTGCGGAAGGAAAAGAGGGGTGCCTCCCGCTGAAGCGGCCGGAGGCTGAGATTACACCCGTCGAACCTGATACGGTCAGTACCGTCGTAGGGACTTTTCGAAGACATTCGCTCCGCTGCCGGCATTTCCGCCGCATTCCTCATTTTCCGACAGACACCATACATTGAGGAAAATGAACTTTCAAGTACAATTCATCACCCACTTTACGGAGACCCTCTCCTACCTCGACTCCGTGCGCATCGCCCTCGAAGGCGGCTGCCGCTGGATACAGCTGCGCATGAAGGATGCCCCGGAGGATGAGGTCCGTGCCGCTGCCGGAAAGGCCCTGCCCCTGTGCAGGCAGTACGGGGCCGTCCTGATTCTCGATGACCGCGTGGAACTGGTACGTGAGTGCGGAGCTGACGGCGTCCATCTGGGACTGACCGACATGCCGGTGGCCGAAGCCAGGAGGATCTTACCCCGGGGACAATTCATCATCGGAGGCACCGCCAACACTCTGGAGGACATCCGCCTGCATGCCTCGGGCGGGGCGGACTACATCGGCTGCGGCCCGTTCCGCTTCACCACTACCAAGGACCCTGCCAGGCTGGCCCCGACCCTGGGACTCGAAGGCTATAGGAGCCTCATGGACGGAATGCGCCGCGAGGGCCTGGCCCTACCGGTCGTGGGCATCGGAGGCGTGACTGCGGAGGACATGCCGGCCCTGGCGGAGGCAGGACTCAGCGGCATTGCCCTGAGCGGCAGCATACTGAGGGCGGAGGACCCGGTGGCGGAGATGCGGAGGGTGATGCAGATCGCCGCCTCCATTGCATTGGAATGAAAATATATTTTAGAGAAATATGAATAACAACAACATCAGAATCACCTACCCGGACTCGGAGAAAGTCTACATGCAGGGCTCACTCCATCCGGACGTAAGAGTGGGCATGAGGAAAGTGAGCCTCACCCCCACAGTGACCGTCAAGGACGGAAAGAAAATCATGACGGAGAATCCTCCCGTCTACCTCTACGACACCAGCGGGCCGTACAGCGACCCTGCGGCGGACATCGACCTGCGGCGCGGTCTGCCCAGAATCCGCGAAAAGTGGATACTGGAACGGGAGGTGGAGCAGCTGCCTGAGGTAACCTCGGAATACGGCCGGGAACGGCTGGCCGACAAGTCCCTGGACCACCTTCGCTTCGAGCACATCCGCCTGCCCTACCGGGCCAGGAAGGGCTCGCAGATTACCCAGATGTACTTCGCCAAGCAGGGCATCGTAACCCCCGAGATGGAGTACGTGGCCATCCGCGAGAACATGAACTGCAGGGCACTGGGCATCGAGACCCACATCACCCCGGAGTTCGTGCGCGACGAGATAGCCGCAGGACGGGCAGCCCTGCCGGCCAACATCAACCACCCGGAAGCCGAGCCCATGATCATCGGCCGCAACTTCCTGGTGAAGATCAACACCAACATCGGCAACTCCGCCACCACCTCCACCATAGAGGAGGAGGTCGAGAAAGCCGTCTGGAGCTGCAAGTGGGGCGGAGACACCCTCATGGACCTCTCTACCGGAGACAACATCCACGAGACCCGCGAGTGGATCATCCGCAACTGCCCCGTGCCCGTGGGCACCGTGCCCATGTACCAGGCGATGGAGAAGGTGCGCGGCAGGGCCGAGAAACTGACCTGGGAACTGTTCCGCGACACGCTGATAGAGCAGTGCGAACAGGGTGTGGACTATTTCACCATACACTGCGGCATCCGCCTGAAGAACGTGCATCTGGCCGACAGCCGTCTGTGCGGCATGGTCAGCCGCGGCGGCAGCATCATCGCCTCGTGGTGCCTTGCGCACAATAAGGAGAGCTTCCTCTACGAGCATTTTGACGACATCTGCGACATCTGCGCCCAGTACGATGTGGCCCTGTCGCTGGGAGACGGCCTGCGTCCCGGAGCTATCCGCGACGCCAACGACGCCGCCCAGTTCGCCGAGCTGGACACTATGGGCGAGCTGGTGGAAAGAGCATGGGCCAGGAACGTGCAGGCCTTCATCGAGGGCCCTGGCCACGTACCTATGCACAGGATAGCCGAGAACATGGAGCGCCAGATCGAGAAGTGCCACAACGCACCTTTCTATACCCTCGGCCCTATCGTGACCGACATAGCCCCCGGCTACGACCACATCACCAGCGCGATAGGTGCCGCCCAGATAGGCTGGCTCGGCACCGCGATGCTCTGCTATGTGACCCCCAAGGAGCACCTGGCCCTTCCGAACAAGGAGGACGTGCGCGTCGGTGTCGTCACCTATAAGATAGCCGCCCATGCTGCCGACCTGGCCAAGGGCCATCCGGGAGCACAGGTGAGGGACGACGCGCTGAGCAAGGCCCGCTTCGAGTTCCGTTGGAAGGACCAGTTCAATCTCAGCCTAGACCCCGAGCGCGCCCTTGAGTACTATAAGGAAGCCAACCACGTGGGCGGCAAGTACTGCACCATGTGCGGCCCCAACTTCTGCGCCATGCGCATCAGCAGCCAGCTCCGCGACTGCGGCCTCTCGACCGAGGGCGAGGAAGTTTCACCGAATCAGACAATTTAAAAACACATAACAACAATGATTGAGACAAAAGTTTCCAGAGGTATCATCAGTACCTATTTCGACAAACTCCAGGACTGCCTTGAGCTGGATGCCGCCATCGTGGGCGGAGGTCCCTCGGGCATAGTAGCCGCCTATTATCTGGCCAAGGCCGGGCTCAAGGTGGCCCAGTTCGACCGCAAGCTGGCTCCCGGCGGAGGCATGTGGGGCGGTGCCATGATGTTCAACCAGATCGTAATCCAGGAGGAGGCCATGCACATCGTGCGCGACTTCGAGATCAACCATACCCCCTACGGGGACGGTCTCTACACCATGGACTCGGTTGAGAGCACCTCTTCCCTGCTCTATCACGCCGTACACGCCGGAGCCCGCATCTTCAACTGCTACTCGGTAGAGGACGTAATCTTCAAGGACGGCAAGGTCAGCGGAGTGGTGGTCAACTGGACTCCCGTACTCCGCGAGGGCCTGCACGTGGACCCGCTGAACATCCTGGCCAAGGTCGTAGTCGACGGTACCGGCCATGACAGCGAGATAGCCGCCACCGTCGCCCGTAAGAACGGCATCCGACTGGCCACCGAGACCGGCGGAGTCATCGGAGAGCGCTCCCTCGACGTAACTTCCGGAGAACAGGAAGTCGTAAACGGCACCAAGGAGATCTACCCCGGCCTCTACGTCTGCGGCATGGCCGCCTCCGCCGTCTCCGGCACACCCCGCATGGGACCTATCTTCGGCGGTATGCTCCTCTCCGGCAAGAAAGTCGCCGATGAGATCATAGCCCGCCTTAAGAAGTAACCTAGAGTTTTATACAGAAAAATCCCGGAACAGATTCAGTGTCTGCTCCGGGATTTATAGTTACATCCACACTACTGGAGAGCAGCCATTTCCTCCTGAGTGAGGCCCGTGACTCTGGCGATTATCTCGTCGGCGATACCTTCTGCTTTCATACCACGGGCATTCTTGATCCGCTCTTCCCTAATACCTTCTTTCTTACCTTCCTTCATGCCTTTCTCCAAGCCTTTCTCCATACCTTTCTCCAAGCCTTCTTTCATACCAGCCTCAAGTCCTTCTTTGTGGCCACGTCTGAAACCTTCTTTACGGGAACTGGATATCTGCATCTTGGCCGTACTGACCATATCCCAGAAACGGTCATAGCCCAGAAGCTGTGCATCTGAGAATGCCGACACCTCCAACTGAGCCACCGCCTTGTTAATAACAGGATTACTTGTCAGTTCCTCAGACACGACACGCGTCCTGCTGTTGATCTCAGTCAGGTACCGCAGCCACAGAACCTGCATCTTCTTGTCCCCGTAATTCTTCGGCGTGAACTTGGGCAACTCTATGAAGATGAAACGGAGCCCCTCTATCACCTCATTGGTTTCCGCAATCTCCACTATACGGTAATCGTGATAATAGTCCTCGCTGTCCGAGTATATATCGTTCACCATGTTCAACGAGTATACCGGATGCAGAAGATCGTAGTCCTGTCCGCATTCCAGCTGACTCACGTACGCTTTCGACGCGTTGAACAGAACACGCTGCTTATACTCGGACGTCCACATCATCTGCATCTCCACTATGAACTGGCGGCCGCACGAATCCTTACAGCGCACATCCACGATACTGTCCTTTTTAAGAGGATTGAGCGGCACCAGCTCCGGATTCAGATATTCCACACTTTTGATCAACTCGTCCTCACTCTCGAACGGCAGCAGAGAATTCAGAAAACTTATCACCAAATCCTCATGTTCACCGAACACTTTCTTGAAAGTCATATCAGCTTTCGGATCCAAATATTTCATACACATATCTTTTTAAGTTTTCTGAGGCAAAGATAGCGATTTCATCTGCAAAAGGCGATATCGAAACGTTTATAATCGGTTATAAACGGCTAAAAACGGATAAGTTCCTGAAACGCGCTACTAAGGCCCCGACATCCGCATCACGCTTATACGGCTCCCATATATATCCCAGAACGGCAGCACCTCCGAAACCGGCATCCGCAACCCGGCGGATATTGTCCGGACAGACTCCTCCCAGAGCGAGAACCCGCTTCCAGTCTACCCCAGACCCCGCATCATCCCTTCTCCGCCGGATTTCCTCCAGCGGAAAACGCGCGACATAACCCTTCTTCGAGATACTGTCGAAAATAGGACTGAGGAACATATAATCACATACCGGAGCACACTCAGCCAGTTCCCCGAAGGAATGGCAGGAACGGCTGACCATGCCCATGAATTCCTGGGGAGGAAGCGGATTGCGGGCGTTCAGATGCACTCCGCCAACTCCATAACGGGCTGCCAGTTCATGGCAGTCGTGCAGAGAAATGCGCTGACGGTACCGCTCCGGGAGTTTCTCCAGCAGAGCCTCCACCTCAGCCGCATCCGCTCCCGGTTTACGCACATGCACCCTCCACGCCCCGGCCTCCAGCAGGGCGGTCACAGCCTGCGTCTCTCCCGGCAGAAACTCGGGATCAGTTATCACGACTGTCCTCATCTGTAAAAATGCCTGAGCGGACCGTGGCCGTGGCCGATCCTTAAGGGAGCCGCGGCCACGATAGCGTTGTGAACGTAGGCGACAGCTGTCTGAACGGCTTCACGAAGGGGATGACCGGCTCCGAGAAAGGCTGCTATGGAGGAAGAGAGGGTGCAGCCTGTGCCGTGCAGGTTGTTGGTGAGCACCCGCTCGGATGTGATGTGCACCAGTCCGTCCAGGTCACAGAGTACGTCCGTGGACTGGGAGACTATATCCGGAACGCTCTGCCCGGAGGCTGCCGGAAGGTCCCCGCCCTTGACCAGGAAGGCACAGCCGTAGCGGTCTCTCAGCAGTGCGGCAGCACGGTCCATATCCTCTACGGACCGAATCCTGAAACCGGCCAGACGGGAGGCCTCGTCTATATTTGGCGTCACCAGGTGTGAACGGGGAAATATCCTGGAACACAGGGCATCCACCGCCTCGGGAAGAGTAAGTGAATCCTTGCTGGTAGAGACCATGACGGGATCGGTCACGACGTACAGCACAGGGTGGACCGCCAGCTGCGACGCTATGGCCTCCACTATCGGCACCGTGCCGGTCATACCTATCTTGACGGCATCCACAGCCAGATCGGACATCACAGCATCTATCTGGGCTGCGACCAGCTCTGGCCTAAGATACTCCACTTCCGAGACACCGGCGGTATTCTGCACCGTCACTGCCGTTATAGCCGCAGCCGCATAACCTCCGCAGGCCGATATAGCCTTGATATCCGCCTGTATACCGGCTCCTCCAGACGGATCTGACCCGGCAATCGACAATACTATCGGATAATCTTTCATGATATCACTCAAAATAAAAAAGGGGCGGACTTTCAATCCACCCCCGTTAATTCTATCTGCTTAAATTCATAAAATGTATCTTTTACCATACATTCAGAGGACGACCGGCAACGAGAGCATGAGCGGCATTCTTAACCTTCTCGATAACAGCCTCGTTCTCCACGTCTGAGAGAACCTCGTCAATAAGCTCGACGATAGCCTCCATATCCTTCTCTACCAGGCCTCTGGAAGTGATGGCGGGTGTACCTACGCGGATACCGGAAGTGGTGAACGGTGTACGGCTGTCGAAGGGAACCATGTTCTTGTTCACTGTGATGTCGGCACGCACGAGGGTCTTCTCTGCCACCTTACCTGTCAGATCAGGGAACTTGGTGCGGAGGTCGATCAGCATCAGGTGGTTGTCAGTACCGCCGGAAACGATCTTGTAGCCTCTGTCGATGAATGCCTGAGCCATGGCTGCGGCATTCTTCTTGACCTGGATCTGGTACTCCTTGAACTCAGGCTGCAGGGCCTCGTAGAAAGCCACGGCCTTGGCACCGATGCAGTGCTCGAGGGGACCGCCCTGGATACCGGGGAAGACGGCGGAGTTGATCAGCTGGGACATCATCTTGATCTGTCCCTTAGGAGTCTTCAGGCCCCAAGGATTCTCGAAGTCCTTGCCGATGATGATGGCGCCGCCACGGGGACCGCGGAGAGTCTTGTGGGTGGTGGTGGTCACGATGTGGGCATACTTCACAGGGTTATCCAGCAGACCTGCTGCGATAAGTCCTGCAGGGTGAGCCATGTCCACCATGAAGATAGCGCCCACCTCGTCTGCGATCTGACGCATCCTCTTCCAGTCCCACTCACGGGAATAAGCGGAAGCACCGCCGACGATCAGCTTGGGCTTGTGCTCGAGGGCTGCCTTCTCCATCTGGTCATAGTCCACACGGCCGGTCTCCTCGTTGAGCTTGTAGGCAACGGGATGATAGTTGATACCGGACATGTTGACGGGCGAGCCGTGGGTAAGGTGTCCGCCGTGAGCCAGGTCGAGACCCATGAAGGTATCGCCGGGCTTCAGACATGCCATGAATACAGCCATGTTGGCCTGGGCTCCGGAGTGAGGCTGCACGTTGGCAAACTCAGCACCGTAAAGTTCCTTCAGACGGTCGATTGCCAGCTGCTCCACCTGGTCCACAACCTCACATCCGCCGTAGTAGCGGGCTCCGGGATAACCCTCGGCATACTTGTTGGTCAGGCATGATCCGAGTGCTGCCAGGACATTGTTGGTGACAAAGTTCTCAGAAGCGATGAGCTCGATGCCGTGAAGCTGACGGCTCTCTTCCTTCTTGATAAGTTCAGATATTTGAAGATCCTGTTTCATAATATTTTGTTAAAATTATTCAATTCAGTTTAACTTTGCGAATGTAAGCAAAATTTTATCTTTTGGCAAATGTTTAGGAAATTATTGAACAGCGAACTCGGACGTCCCGCCGTCGAGGAATACAAGGCCCTCTCCAAAAGCCCCATAACAGTGATTCTGGACAATGTCCGCAGCCGTCACAACATCGGCTCGGCCTTCCGTACCGGCGATGCTTTCCGCATCCGGGGCATAGTCCTCTGCGGCATCAGCTCCACCCCTCCCTCCCCCGAGATTCACAAGTCCGCCCTGGGAGCCGAATTTTCCGTGGACTGGACCTACCGGGAGGACACCGTAGAGGCGGTACGCGAACTGAAAGCCAAAGGATACACCGTCATAGGAGTGGAACAGACCGAGAACTCCGTATCCACCGACTGCTTCCTGCTGGGAGAAAGGAGACTCGACCCGGAGAAGCAGTATGCCGTGATCTTCGGAAACGAAGTGCACGGCATATCTCAGGAAGCGGTGGACTTGTGCGATTTCACACTGGAGATTCCCCAGTGGGGCACCAAGCACTCGCTCAATGTATCTGTGGCGATAGGTATAGTCCTGTACGTCCTGACTCCGAGGGACTAGGGATTCATCAGATCCACATTGACGAAGTGCAGGATGTCGTAGATCGACTCTATGGCAGCTGCCGCCGGACCCTCCGGGTCGATCAGCTTGGCACGGTTGTAGGCATTGATGGCGTCTCCCCAAAGCTCATGCCTGCGGTAGATGCCGCCGAGCAGGAACCAGGCATGGGAATTATCCGGTTCCGAAGCCAGCAGCTTCTCCAGCTCCTCGCGGGCTTCGTCCAGATGTCCCGAGGCCACCAGTCTTTCTATCTCGATAACTGTCGACATAGGCCTACACCAATCCGCTGAATCCCATAAACGCCATAGCCAGGATACCGGCTGTAATCAGGGCGATGGGAGTGCCCTTGAAAGCCTTGGGTACGCCTATCAGCTCCATCTGCTCGCGGATACCTGCGAAGAGCACCATTGCCACTCCGAATCCGAGGGCACTTGAGGCTGCATAGACCACAGTCTCGCCGAGATTGAGCAGATGTGCCTCGCCTCCGAAGGTAAACTCCTTGGTCACCACGTTGATGGCCACACCGAGCACGGTACAGTTGGTGGTAATCAGGGGTAGGAAGATACCGAGGGCCTGATAAAGCGAAGGCGATATCTTCTTGAGGATAATCTCCACCATCTGCACCAGAGCCGCTATGACCAGGATGAAGACTATGGTCATCATGAACTCTATTCCGAGAGGCACCAGCACATAGTAGTGCAGCAGGTAGGTCACCAGAGTCGAGAGAGTGATCACGAAGACCACGGCGGCCGACATTCCGGTAGCCGTGCTTACCTTGTTGGAGACACCGAGGAAAGGACAGATACCGAGGAACTGCGACAGTACGATATTGTTGACGAATATCGCCGATATGATAATTATCAGATATTCCATAACGATTAAGCCTTTTTGTTAATTAGTTTCCTGAATATCACCATGAGATATCCCAGCACCAGGAATCCGCCGGGAGCCAGGACGAACGCCAGCATGCCGTCACCCTCGCCGAGTTTCATACCGAAGAGGGAGAGGCTGCCCAGCAGCTCGCGGACCAGTCCGATGAAGGTAAGGGCCAGGGTAAATCCGAGTCCGATACCGATGCCGTCGAGAGCGGAGTCTCCCGGAGTGTTCTTGTTGGCGAAGGCCTCGGCACGGCCGAGGATTATGCAGTTCACCACGATAAGGGGTATGAACAGACCCAGAGCCGCATAGAGGTCGGGCACATAGGCCTGCATCAGCAGCTGGAGCACCGTCACGAAAGATGCTATGATCACGATATAGGCAGGTATCCTGACCTTATCGGGAATCATCTTGGCGAACAGGGAAATGAATACATTGGAGAGAATCAGGACGAAAGTCGTGGCCAGTCCCATTCCCATACCGTTGATCGCGGAAGTGGTGGTGCCGATGGTAGGGCACA
Organism: Candidatus Coprenecus avistercoris; assembly: GCA_018712275.1. Lineage (GTDB taxonomy): Bacteria > Bacteroidota > Bacteroidia > Bacteroidales > UBA932 > Coprenecus > Coprenecus avistercoris. Next base: position 37,457 of record DVHI01000096.1, read on the forward strand.
TACCGAGCACGAGGACGAAGGTGGGGTTGTCCTTTATGATGCCGTTGGTTATAATTCTCAGTTTACTCATATTCCGCAACTATTTAGAGTTTACTACTTTCTGAAATGCCCTCCATGCCCTGTCCACGGCATCGCAGTAGGCTCTGGAGGTGATGGTGGAGGCAGTGATGGCGTCCACCTCTCCTCCGTCCTTGGTCACTGCCAGGCGGAAGGACGCGGGGTTCTTGCCCACGAACTGGGAATAGAAGGAGGGCTCGGTCATCTTGGCGCCCAGACCGGGAGTCTCGGCGTGGGAAATGACTGAGGTACCGGTGATGTTGCCGTCCATGTCGAATCCGACCATGATGTTGATCGTGCCGCTGAAGCCCTTCGACGTGAAGGACTCTATGGCGTATCCGACAGTCTCTCCGCCCTTCCTGGCGGGATAGACGGTAATCGCGTCGCCGTCCAGCTCGACTGAGAGGCTCTCGGCGGAGGGCTCGTTGTCGAACTCAGGCGTTACTAAGGCAATGGCGTTGTTGGTCTTCTTGACCACCTCCTGGTTGATCTTGTCGAGGGTCAGCACATACACGCCTCCGAGGAGGGCTGAGCAGGCCAGACACACCAGGAAGAGGCAGACAGCCATGCTGCGGAGTGTGGATTCTTTAGGCATGTTTTACCTCCTTCCCGAACCTTGCGGGCTTTATGTATTTGTTGAGCAGGGGAACTATAGAGTTCATAATCAGTATAGCGAAGGACACTCCTTCGGGATAGGAACCGAAATAGCGGATGAGCACCGTGAGCACTCCGATACCGATACCGTAGATGATCATGCCCTTGGGCGCCATCGGTGAGGTCACATAGTCGGTGGCCATGAAGATGGAGCCGAGGAGGAGACCTCCGGTGAGGATGTTGAACAGAGGATCGGTGTACTGCTCAGGGTTGATCAGCCAGAAGATGCCGGACATCACGGCCACAGTCAGAATGATGGTGACGGGAATATGGGGACGGATGACCTTGCGTACCAGCAGGTAGATGAATCCCAGAATCAGAGCCAGGGCCGAGGCCTCGCCGGCAGAGCCGCCTGCCCGGGCAAAGAGCATCTGACCGTACGAGAGGTCGGGATTGGCCGCCAGAATCTGGTCCACCGTCTGCCCCTGAGCCAGCCCTTCCTTAATCATGGCGAGAGGAGTCGCACCGGATACGGCATCCACTCCCGGACGGAAGATCGACTCAGGCACCGTCCAGTCCGTCATGATTACGGGGAAGGAGACCAGAAGGAAGACACGGCCCACCAGGGCGGGGTTGAAGATGTTGTGTCCCAGGCCTCCGAATGTCATCTTGGTAATGCCTATGGCCACCACACCGCCTATCACGGCCACCCACCAGGGAGCCGAGGGAGGGAGGTTGAGCGCCAGAAGCACTCCGGTCACTACGGCAGACAGGTCACTGACCGTGGGCTGCCTGCGGAGCATGTATTTCTGAATCAGGTACTCCAGTCCCACGCAGACGAGCACTGACACCAGCAGGAGCTGGACGGCGCTCAGGCCGAAGAAATACACGGCCACCAGCATAGAGGGAGCCAGGGCTATGATCACGTCCAGCATGATCTTCCTGGTGCTCTCGCTGCCGTGCACGTGGGGTGCGGGAGAGACTATCAGCTTTCTCATATATCTCAGTATTTAATCGGTTACTTTTTAGGACGGCTGCGCATGATACGCATCACATCGGCCTTGCCGGTGCGGATGTAGTCGAGCAGCGGTATATATGCGGGACAGGTGAACATGCAGCATCCGCACTCGATGCAGTCGTACACCTTGTGCTCCTCCAGCTCCTCCATGCGGCCGGCACGTGAGAGCTTGTTGAGCAGATAGGGCTCCAGCCCCATAGGACAGGCCTCAACACATTTGCCGCAGCGGATGCACTCGCCCTCGGCATGGCGGCGGGTCTGTTCCTCGGTAAGCAGAAGCAGGGACGAGGAGCTCTTGACGGTGGCGGCGGACAGATTGGACACAGCCTTGCCCATCATGGGACCTCCGCTGATGATCTTGGCCGCAGTCTGCGGCACTCCGCCCACATACTCCAGGATACGGTCAAATGTGGTGCCGGTACGTACCAGGAAGTTGTGCTGTCCTCCCAGGCACTGTCCGGTAATGGTCATCACTCCCTCAAAAAGAGGCTTGTTCTTCTGTACGGCCTCATACACGGCGTAGGAAGTACCCACGTTCTGCACCACTACCCCGGTATCGATGGGCAGACCCATCGAGGGCACCTTTCGGCCGGTGACAGCGTCGATGAGCTGCTTCTCACCGCCCTGGGGGTATTTCTTCTTCAGAGGAACCACCTCTATCTCCGTATAGGAGGATGCGGTCAGCCTACGCATGGCCTCTATGGCGGCGGGCTTATTGTCCTCTATGCCGATATAACCTTTGGTCACACCCAGGGCCTTCATCATGATACGGGCGCCCAGCAGGACCTCTTCCGGATGCTCGACCATCAGGCGGTAGTCCGAGGTAAGATAAGGCTCGCACTCCGCTCCGTTGATTATAAGGAACTCGGCCTTCTTCCCTGGAGGGGGGGAGAGCTTGACGTGGGTCGGGAAAGAAGCTCCTCCCATTCCCACTATGCCGCAGTCGGCAATCCTCTTGACAATCTCAGCAGGACTCAGGGTTATCTCCCTGACTACGTCCGGGGTACGGTCAATGGACTCCTCCCATTCGTCTCCATCCACGTCTATGACCACGTGCATCACCGGGTTGCCGGCCAGGTCGGCGTATGGCTCGACGGCGGCTACTGTACCGGATACGGAGCTGTGGATATTGGCGGAGATGAAACCGGCGGAGGCTCCTATCATCTGTCCGACCCTTACCTTGTCGCCTTTCTGGACAAGGGGCTTGGCCGGTGCTCCCAGATGCTGGGACATGGAAATGTACATCCTCTGTGGCAGAGGGAATATCTCTATCGCTGAATCAGCGGATATCTTGCAGTCGCGCGGGTGGACACCACCCATTGAAAATGTACGTCTCATGCGGTTATTCTTTAGGTGTTTCTGCTGCAGGGGCGGGTGCCGCCGCGGGGGCAGCTTCGGGTGTGGCGGGAGCGGCCGGCTTCGGAGGGAAGTTCACGGCGTGAATGGCTCCCGTGGGGCACTCGGCAACGCACTTACGGCAGAGCTTGCATTTGTTGAAATCGATGTAGGCCAGATTGTTCTCTACTGTGATGGCGCCGAAGGGGCAGGTCTTCTCGCACTTGCGGCAGCCGATGCAGGCGGCAGTGCAGGCCTTGCGGGCTGTTCCGCCCTTGTCCTGATTCATGCAGGAAACAAAGACACGGCGGTTCTTAGGACCCTTGTTGCGAAGTTCGATGATGCCCTTGGGACATGCCTTGACGCAGGCTCCGCAGGCAGTACACCTGTCCTCGTCAACTTCGGGGATGAGGGTTTCGGGATTAACCCTAATGGCGCCGAACTGGCAGGCCTTCTCACAGTCCCCGCAGCCCAGGCAGCCGTACCGGCACGCAGTGTCTCCGCTGTAGAGGGTGCTCATGATGCGGCAGGAGGAGGAGCCGTCGTACTCGTTGGTGCGCACCCTGTTGGCACAGGTACCGTTGCACCTTACCACGGCCACCATGGGAGCCTTCTCCTCCATGGCGACTCCGAGATGAGCGGCCACTTTCTGCATGACGGCATTGCCGCCTACAGGACAGAACTTGCCGTCAAGGGACTTGGACTTGACGCAGGCCTCGGCGAAAGCCCGGCAGCCGGCAAAGCCGCAGCCGCCGCAGTTGGCTCCCGGCATGGTGGCCTCGATGACATCAATGAGGGGATCCTCCACCACCTGGAACTTCTTCGCAACGAGGAATAGAACTACCGCCAGCAGCAATCCCAGCACGCTGAGAATGACGACAGTGAAAATAAATGTTGTACCCATCTGTTGTTAGTTATTAATCTTTTCAACCGTAAATACGAATCCGCTGTTGAGCCTGTCCCTGAACTGAGCGAGCACCAGGTAATAAAGAGCCACGAATCCCAGTGCCCCGAGCCCCGTCACCAGTTCATTCTCAAAAAACAGAGGCAAAGTTAATAATAAAACCAATAGAATGAACAAAGGAATTAAATAAGCGATAAAAACCGCCTTGAAGCCCTGTCCCTGACGGATAACCACATTGACCCTGTCCTCCGGCCTGATTTTCCCGTCGTCCTCGCGGCGGATGGTTATTACACGGCTCTCACCGTTGGAAGCCCCGCAGACAGCCTTGGCGTGACATGCCGCGCAGGCCGTCTGAGCCAGTATCTCGACCTTGGTCTGGACCGAGGTGACGGACAGTACCCGTCCCTCGTGCCTGATTACTGCTGATGATGACTGTTGCTGTTTCATTTTCTATTGTTTTTAATGACCTTACATTCTTCCAGAGGATAGCGCAGCCCGTCCCAGTCCGACAGTCGTCCGAAGACAGACCCGACGATGATGGGCGATTCGAAGAGCAGCGGAACCCTATTCATGTCATCCGACACCCAGATAATCATCTCCTGCTCGCCGGTAAACACCTCCCCGGCCACTACCTTGGCGGCGAACTTGAGAGTCCTGAACACACCCAGCCCGGGCACCCTCTTCTCCTCCCTTCCGATAAAACGGAAATAGATATCGAATATCTCCTCGTCTATAACGAAGGAAACAGGATTGTTCACTCCGGGTTTCAGTGCCTCCAGGTCCATATTACGGGCATTGTAGAACAGGGTCAGCACATCGAATGTGCACTCATGGCCGGGCAGAAGGGTATCCCTCACACCGGAGCGCCTGACCACCTGCGCGTCTATGGCATGGGTCGTGTCGTCCCATTGAAAATAATTCTGGATAGTGTACTTGCCCTCGTGTATGTCCCGGTGGAAATATACCGGCCGGACGCTGTCCTCGTAGAACACCGATTCATAGCGGTCCCTCACCTTAAAAAAGACATCCCAGAACCGGTAGGTCGTACCCACCGCCACCGGATGCAGCAGCCGGCGTCCGTTACGGGTACCGCCGTCCAGGAGATTGACCTCGGCGGCTCCGACATCGGTGCGTATACCCAGCCACTTATAATGGATAATGTAGGACAGCCTCTCCCCCAGGGCAAAGGCATGGTCCTCCTCCAGGGCAGGATGGACCGGATAGCATTGGCCCTGAAGCTGCCGGGGCAGTACCGCGCACAGGATGAGCGCCAGCCCGGCCACAGCTGCGATATATCTAGAACTCCTGTTCAAATTCCGAATTGTTCATGCTCGACTCCACTCCCTGATATTCCTCCACATCGTCCTCCGGCACGATGAAGCCTCCTTCGTTGGCATCCACGAAACGGGCCTCGTTCTTGCGGAATATCATGGGCACCACATCGGTGGAGCCGTTACGGTGCTTGGCTATGATGATCTGGGCCTGTCCGGGCACCGCTCCCTCATCCTCCGTGCCGTAATAGTCCGGACGATGGATGAACATCACGATATCCGCGTCCTGCTCTATGGCTCCGGACTCACGCAGGTCACTCAGCTGCGGAATCTTGTTGCCTCCGCGCTTCTCCACATCACGGCTGAGCTGTGACAGAGCGATGACGGGGATGGACATCTCCTTGGCTATAGCCTTGAGCGAGCGGGAAATATTGGACACCTCCTGCTCCCTCATGCCCCTCAGTTCCGGAGGGCCGGTCATCAGCTGCAGGTAGTCGATGATGATGAGCTTGACTCCCGCGTTGCGCACCAGACGGCGTACCTTGGAGCGCAGCTCGTATATGGAGATGGACGGTGTGTCGTCTATGAACAGGGGTGCGGCCGAAAGATCCTTGATACGCTCGTGCAGCTGCACCAGCTCGTAGTCCAGCAGCCTCTTGCCGCCGCGGATCTTCTCCGAGGAAAGCCCCGTCTCTGAGACCAGAAGCCTCTTGACCAGCTGCTTGGAGGACATCTCCAGGGAGAAGAACGCCACCGGGATATGATGGTCCACGGCCATATTGCGGGCCATGGTCAGCACGAAGGCCGTCTTACCCATCGAAGGACGGGCCGCGATGATCACCAGGTCGGACTCCTGCCAGCCCAGGGTCACCTTGTCGATGCCGGTAAAGCCAGAGGGCACTCCGCTCAGGCCGTCGGTACGGTCCTGGTTGGCCTCTATCTCCGCCACGGTGTCCTTGAGCACGTCCTGCACCGGAAGAGTCTCCCGCTTCATATTCCGCTCAGCCAGCTCGAAAAGCTTCTGCTGCGCGTTGTTGAGCAGGTCGTCCACCGGTATGCTGTCATCGAATGAGTCGCGCTGCACCTCCGCCGAGATGGTGATCAACTCCCTCTGTATGTGTTTCTGAAGCAATATATTGACATGGTACTCGACATGCGCGGCCGCTCCCACCTTGGAGGAGAGCAGGCTGAGGTAGTACGGTCCTCCCACCGCCTCCAGGTCTCCCGTCCGCTTGAGGGCCTCGGCCACGGTGAATATATCCACCGGCTCATGGTCCTTGGTGAGGGCGGAAATGGCCGAGAATATCTTGCGGTTGGCCTCCTTGTAGAAACATTCGGCGGTCAGGCGCTCCAGCACATCCGGCACGCAGTTGGGCTCGATCATCATCGCTCCCAGCACGGCCTCCTCCACATCCACGGCCTGAGGGGGCACCTTGCCGGCCTCCAGTCCGAGGGCGTCGATAGAGACTTCCTTTTTCTTGGTTCTCACAGTCTTTGCCATACCGTTACAGTCTGTTCAATGCTCTGGTTACAATATTCAGGGCCTCTTCCACCTCCCCGTCACTGATACACAGCGGCGGTGCTATCCTGAAAGAGGTAGGATGATATAGGAAATAATCGCTCACGGCCCCCTCCTCCAGGAGCAGACCGAGCATCCTCTCCGCAGCGTCGGGACGGCCCAGGTCCACGGCCAGCAGCAGACCGCTGCGGCGTATCTCCCGCACCGCCGGATGAGAGGCCAGGGCCTCCTCCATACGTCGTCCCTTCTCCTCGGCGCGGGCCACCCAGTCCTCGCTCAGCAGCAGTCGGAGAGAGGCAAGGGCCGCGGCGCAGCACACCGGATGTCCTCCGAAAGTGGTGATATGCCCCAGTACCGGATCACAGGTAAATGCGTCCAGCCTCTCCTTCGAGGACACAACCCCGCCCAGGGGCATTCCCCCTCCCAGGGCCTTGGCCAGCACCAGTATATCGGGGACAACCCCGTATTTCTCAAACGCGAACATCCTCCCGGTCCGGCCGAATCCGGTCTGCACCTCGTCGAAGATCAGCAGCGCTCCGGTCCTGGAGCATCTCTCCCGCAGGGCCTGAAGGAATCCCGGCTCCGGCACTATCACACCCGCCTCTCCCTGCACCGGCTCCACGGTCACACAGGCCGTCTCCTCAGTGATGCGCGCCAGGTCCTCCTGACGGTTGAATCTCAGATGGTCCACCTCCGGCAGCAGCGGCCGGAAGGCATCCTGACGGGCAGTATCGCTCATAAGGCTCATCGAGGCATGGGACGAGCCGTGGTAACAATTTATGAATGAGGCCATACGGCGACGGCCGGTGAGCCTCTTGGCCAGCTTCAGGGCCGCATCCACGGCCTCGGAACCGGAATTGACATAGTAGATGCAGTCCAGCGAGGGGGGCAGGATGGAGGTCAGCAGGGAGGCATGCAGCACCTGGGGCGCCTCTATCATCTCCCCATAGACCATCAGGTGAAAATAGTCCCCGGCCTGCCTGCGCACGGCCTCGACCACCTCCGGACGGCCGTGCCCGACATTGCTTACGCATACGCCGGAGACCAGGTCCAGATACCTGCGGTCACCGCTGTAGAGAAAGACACCATCCGCCCTGTCTACCTCTAAAGCCAGTGGGGATGGTGATGTCTGTCCTACGTGTCTGAAGAACGTACGGCTGATCATAGTCCTCAGTCCTTCGGCTTATCTTCCTCGAAGTCGGGACTTACCAGGATACGGCCGCAGTACTCGCAGACGATAATCTTCTTGTTCTGGGCGATGTCGAGCTGCCTCTGGGGCGGAATCTTGTTGAAGCATCCGCCGCAGGCATCCCTCTTGACGGTAACCACCGCCAGACCGTTGTGGGCATTGGCCCTCACCTTCTCGTATGCGGCAAGGGTTCTGGCATCGATGGAGGCCTTGAGCTCGGCGATCTCCTTGGTCAGAGCCTCTTCCTCCTTGGCTGTCTCCTCCGTGATGGACTCACACTCCTTCCTCTTCTCCTCCAGGTCAGCCTCCTTCTGGGCAATGGCGCTCTGAGTAGCTGTCACTGCGGCCTTCAGTTCGGAGATGCGGGCGTTCTTCTCGCCTATGCGCTTGTTGGCCAGCTCGAGCTCCAGCTGCTGATACTCCACCTCACGGGAGATGGACACATACTCCCTGTTGTTCTTGACATTGGCCTGCTGCTCCTGATACTTGGCGATGGCAGCCTTGCTGTTCTCCGCCTCTATCTTCTTCTGAGCCACGAACTTCTCTGCATCGGCCATCTCCTCGCGGATCTTGCCCAGACGGGTCTTGAGGCCCTCTATCTCATCCTCCAGGTCGCGGATCTCATCGGGAAGCTCACCGAGCAGCATGTGGATCTCGTCGATCTTGGAATCCTTCTGCTGGATCATGTACAGGGTGTGGAGCTTGTGCTCCATCCCGGCGTCACTGTCGTTGATGCTCTTGGAGAGGGACATGAACGTCTCCCGCCTGTCGATAGGGGTGTCTATCACATTCTTCTGTTTAGTTGTAGCCATATCTGTTCTTAAAAATAATATACTGGGTTGATTCTACTGCTCCGAGCAGTATGGACGGCAAAGTTAGGAATTTTTTCCCTAAGGATATCACATATCACACCGATTATCTCCGCCTCGCTCTCAAAATGTCCTATATCGGCTATCATCATGCCGTCGGGAGCATAGAAATCGTGGTAGGAAATATCTCCCGAAACATAGATGTCAGCACCTGCGGCCAGAGCCGCTCCTATCAGCGAACGGCCGCTTCCGCCGCACAGGGCGACATTACGCAGCAGCCCAGGCAGCGGCCGCGAACAGCGGACTGTACTCAGACTCAGAGCGGACTTAAGATGTCCCAGAAATGCCTCCGCTCCCATAGGCTCGGGCAGCGAACCTATGACACCAAGACCGTTTCCCTCAGCATCGGCATCCAGAACCCTCACGTCCTTAAGACCTATGCGTGCAGCCGTAGTACCGCTGACCCCACCCAGGACCTTATCCATATTCGTATGACATGCATAGACTGTAATCCCATTGCGGATTGCCGATATTATCGTCCGGCCGAGGGAAGTTGCCTCTGATATTTTCTTGACTCCACCGAAGATGAGTGGATGATGTGTAACCACCATATCTGCTCCGGCGGAGACTGCCTCCGCGATGAGCCCTTCCGTACAGTCAAAGCCCACCATGACACCATGAACCTCTGAGTTGCCGTCACCGATGCAGAACCCGCTGTTGTCCCAGGACTCCTGAAGGCGCAGGGGTGCAGCCGCCTCAATGACGGACGCTATCTCCGACGCTTTCATCGTTCCAGGGATTTGGAGATATCCAGAAGAGATTCCCTGATGCCGCGCAGGCGCTCGACCACCTCGGTACGGGTATCCAGTCCCTCCCGGTTGTTCTTCATACGGGCTGCAGCTCCGTCAAGTGTCATTTTCAGGTCCTTGACCAGATGATGGATGATCTTCAGGTTCTCCACATCCGCAGGAGTGAACTTCCGGTTGCCCTTACGGTTGCGCTCAGGTCTTACGAAGTCCGAGAAAGTGTCCGACCAGAAACGGACCAGCGACGTGCTCTCGCCGAGAATCTCAGCCACCTCGCCAATGCTGTAGTACAGCTTCTCCGGTTTATATTCCTTGTACGGCATGACTATAGTGTGTTAATCGAGTGATTGTCCTGTGTTGACCGCATACATGAGCAGCTCGCCGAAATGCTCCGTATCCAGCTCACCGTTGAAAAAGTTCAGCGGGTCCAGCTGTGCTCCATTGAGAATCACCTCATAATGGAGATGAGGCGCAAAGGAAGTGCCGCTGTTGCCGGTACGGCCGATCACGTCTCCGCGACGGACCTTCTGCCCCTTGCGCACCAGCAGATCGGACAGATGGGCATAGACTGTCTCATAACCGTTGCCGTGATCTATGACTATACGTGTGCCCTGCAGTTTCTGGGCCCTGTCCACCGACTCTACCCGTCCGTCTGCCGTAGCCCTGACCTCCACTCCCACCGGAGCCACCAGGTCAAGTCCACCATGATAGACCACCTGTTTATAAAAAGGGTGCATCTTGCGTCCGACGGAGGCTCCTACATTGTCCAGAGGGAAATTCTCTATAGGCAGTATCGACGGTATCCTCGCCAAAGAATCCTTGTCTGCTCCATTCAGTTCCTCGTTTATCTGGGAGATGAGTCCGTCACAATAGTCGAACTCCACCAGCATGCGGCCCGCCTTCTGATAGGTATGCGAGATGACGGCCTCGCTGAACAGAGTATCCGAGGTATAGTTCATAGAAGATGAATCTGAGAATGTCAGTTCCGGGAAGTCGGTGTTGAACAGCTCCCTGTATATGCTTTCGTCTTTCAGACTCAGCTCCGCCACCGCATTCTCCAGCAGCTGGGTCTGAGATGCCAGCTCGTCATAGCGTTCCTCTATCAGGCGGCTCTCGGAAATCATCATCTTCTCTTCGTCGGAAGAAAAGAACAATGTGAATATCAAGTAGTAGAATATCACCAGAGCCAGTGTGTACGCAAGTCCCTTCAGCACCCTCAGGACATGATAGCCGACCGAGTGCCTATCCTCTACAAAATCCAATAGGTCCTTATCGTATTTGAGCTTGCCCATGACGTCAGCTCATAGGTTTCTCGTTGGAGGAGTCGATGATAGCGGCATAATCCTCGGGGAGGATATCCTTGTTGTAGTAATTCACGGGGTTGACGTGACGGTTCATATAGATGACCTCGTAATGGAGGTGAGTGCCGGTGGAGCGGCCGGTGTTGCCCATCTCTCCGATGAGCTGACCGCGCTTGACTTCCTGTCCCTTGACTACCAGAGCTTTGCTGAGATGGGCATATCTGGTCTTGTATCCGAAACCATGATCCACGAGGATATAACGGCCGTATCCTCCGGCGTCATAGCCTACATACTTGACCACTCCGTTGCCGGTAACATAGATAGGTTCGCCCTGCTTCCCGGACTTGGGAGCCAGATCCACTCCAAGATGCCTTCCGTAACGGTCCTTGAGTATAGGATCCACTCGGGTGCCGAAGCCTGAGGCCTGACGCACATGGGTATAGTTTACGGGAGGTATGGTAGGTGCGCACAAAGCCATCTCGGCGGCTCTTTCAGAGACCAGCATCACTTGGTCAAAGGACTTGGACTGCACGTATGCCTTCTTGAGCAGCACGTCGGAAAGCATGACGGCTGACGTCAGCTTTCCTGTATAGTCCCGCTCACGGATATCTGCGTAGCGGTCCACTCCTCCGTAGCCGGCATTGCGGATATCCTCGGGTATCTTCTCCATACCGAAGACAGAACGGTACAGGGAGTTGTCCCTGTTCTCCATATCCGCCAGCGCGGCCGAAGCCGACTCGAGCCTCCTCTGCTGCAGGTCCAGCTTGGAATGCCATTCTTTTGCGTCTCTCTCCACCAGCAGACGCTTGGGAGTCTTCAACTCAAAAACATCTGTAATAAGGTAAAGGGAAAGAACAAATACAGAAATGCTTGAAAAGACGTATAGAAGGATTGTCTTCAGATACCGCTGGAAGGTGGAAGGCTGCTTGACCACGTCATAGTCCAGAGTCTCCCGGTTGAGAACATATTGCTTATCTGTTTTTCTGCGCATAAATACTTTCTACCCAATTAACGCGCAAAAATACAAAAAATCCCCATTATCAAGATAAATTTTTCTCTTTTCGATGATTCCGCCGCCACAACTGCTCGGAGCAAAGCGACTAAGCCCGCCCCATCGGGGAGGGTTTGGGAGGGGGTGCCAGTGTTTAATTCCTGGCAACTGGTTTTCCTCCCTTATGATTCCGCCGCCACAACTGCCAGGAATTGAAAATGTTTTGCCAAATGGCATATGTGCCCGGTGCCAGCGACGAGACCGGCGTCAGATAAGTGTAGGCCATCCAGATAGCCAGCACCGTATTTTTCTGCCCCAGAGCCTGCCCCGCCGTGATACTGTCCCCGAAAGCGAGCCCGGTACGCTTCCCGAACCAGTACTGCAGGACACAGCTGAGCAGGGCCGCTGCGGCCAGAAGCCACAGCACCAGAGCCGGAGCCGTACTGTTGTGCATGGAGCGCACGGTCTGCCCGATAGCCAGGGCCAGAGCCCCCGCCCAGAGATAGAAAGCCACCCCGGCATGGTCCCTGAAATAGTCATGAGCCTTGGGCCACAGATACTTGATCAGCACAGCCAGCAGGAAGGGACAGATAAGCAGGGGAAAGACCTTCGAGAGAATCTTCAGAAACGAACTGACAAACCCCGTCCCCTGATGCACCTCCACCAGCGGAAACACGAGGGGCACGAAAGCCGCCGCCAGGATATTGGACATGAGGTTGTACACAGTAATGCGGGCAGCGCTGCCGCCGAGCTTGTCGGTAACCACCGCAGCGGCCGTAGCCGTCGGACAGATCAGGCAGACCATCGCACCCTCGAATATCTCACGGTAAGTCTCATCCATCGGAACGAATATCAGCACCCCGGCCATCACCAGGGCCGAGAGCGTCTGGAATGCCAGTATGATCCAGTGCCACCTGGAGATACGCAAATCCTTGAAGTCTATCTTACAGAAGGTAAGGAAAAGCTGTATGAAAATCAGCGACGGAGTAAGCACCTCCACCACCTTCCACACCGCCGGTTTCACCGGAGACAGAAATCCCGCATAATGAAAGAGGAAATAGCCTCCGGCACCGGCCAGCATGGCTATCGGCAGGATCCAGTCCTTCAGAAATTGTTTGACACTCATAGTCTCTTCACATCCAACATTCTATTGAACCATCCGGGAAGATAGAGCAGCACCTTGGCCGGATGACTCAGACGCAGCTCCACCTCAGGAGAGCAGACCCGGTTGAGCGTAGCCTTCCACCACATATCGAAGCGCACCCCGTCCGTAGGATACTCCAGGCCGCTGCTCTCTATCCTCAACGAGGGATCGAAGGCAAATATGGAAAGCGGCTGTCCACTGGGAAGAGTCAGCCGACATGAGTCCAGGATGGGGACGAAGACCCCGTAATCCGTCACCAGCGAGAGAACGCCGCGGGCCCCGCACTGCTCCAGATACTCGGCGAAGTCCGCCAGAAGCGAGATATTGCCCAGAGTGTGGTCCTCCCGCTTGCCGGTGGCGCCGAACACGGTGATAGAGAATTCCGGCAGCCTCCTGCCCTTCCCCACCCTCAGCATGGAGCATATCCAGCGGAAGGCCTTCGAGAGGTCATTGCTCTCCTGCTCTCCCACCGGAAACAGCTGGTCGGCCAGCTCCTGCCGCAGGTCCTCGGGCAGCGAGTCCATGTCCCCCACCACGAATTCCGGCTTGCGGAAACGCATGAACGAGGATGCGGCCCCGTCGCAGCACACCACCACATCGCAGGACATCAGACGGTCCCGGACATCGGCGTTGCCGGGGAAATCCCCGTCACAGAGTATGGCATAGGAAACGGAGGGTCTCATACGGCAGCGCCCCTCCATCCGGCTAGGAAGCTCCTGACGTCCATACGTTTTTTCGCAGGAGCCTGTATGTCAATAAGGGACAGCACCCCTTCCCCGCAGCGCACCAGGATGCAGGAGCGGTGGTCGGTATAGGCCGTTCCGGGCGCGGCCGAGGCGAAGTCCTCCGAAGCACCGGCCGATACTGCCTCTGAGTCAGACAATACAGCGGTACGATAAATCTTCAGTTCCAGTTCCTGCCCGTCCAGGACGACCGTCCCGTGAGCCCCCGGCTTGGGAGAGAGTCCGCGCACCAGATTATGGAGATTCAGGGCTGGACGGTTCCAGTCCATCAGCCCGGTCTCACGGCTGAGTTTGGGAGCCGCAGCCTGCTCCGGCCTGATAGCCGAGGTGTCCTGGGCCATAGGCTCTGCGGTACCTCTCTGAAGAGCATCCACTGTCCTGAGCACCAGCTCCGTACCGGCATCCATAAGTCTTCCGTAGAGAGAGCCGAAATCCTCGTCAGGCAGGATATCCACCTCCTGCTGGAAGAGAATGGCCCCCGTGTCGATATGCTCGTCCAGGAGGAACGTAGTGACTCCTGTCCGCGTCTCACCGTTGATCAGGGCCCAGTTGATGGGAGCTGCGCCGCGGTAGGCGGGCAGCAGCGAGGCATGGAGGTTGAACGTGCCCTTGGGCGGCATAGACCACACCACGCGCGGCAGCATCCTGAAGGCCACCACGACGAAGAGGTCCGCATTCCATTGTCTCAGAGCCTCGAGGAACTCCTCATCCTTGAGAGACTCGGGCTGCAGCAGCGGTAGACCCACCGACTGGGCATACTCCTTGACAGGACTGAAACCTACCTTCTGGCCCCGTCCTATCCTGCGGTCAGGCACCGTGACGGCGCCCACTACATTGTACCCTCCCTCCACCAGGGCGCGGAGCGGTCCTACAGCGAACTCTGGGGTACCCATAAACACTATACGCAACCGGTTTCCGCGGCTGAGCATGCCGTCCGTAGTGCCGGTCTCCTTTCGTTTATTCATTGACAGTCTTGCAAAAAATTTCTTAATAGGTAAAATATAGGTATCCAAATTGAACATGGACGAGTCCTTGGTCGACTTCCATGTCAGGAAAATACCTATCGGAAGCAGCACGGCAGTGGAAATGAAAGCTCCCAGTTCAGGCGATATGGCACCGTCCCTGGCCAGTTTCCTGCCGGAGGTATCCACCACCCAGTAGAGCACAAAGAACAGGGCAGATACGATCACCGGCGTTCCCAGCCCACCCTTGCGGATAATGGCACCCAGAGGCGCTCCGATGAAGAAAAAGATAAAGCAGGCGAACGAAAGCGTGAACTTTCTCAGGGACTCCAGGTCTATCCGCCTGAGATAGAAAGTATACTGGAGAGACTCCCGGTCATAGCTCTGCATCGTCTGGACTGCCTTCTGAGCGGAACGTATGGCGCCTTTCACTGCATCCAGCTCCAGTTCTGCGCTCTGCCATGCGAGTGTGTCGAGAGGGAAGTTGTCCTCATATCCCTTGTTGACGGCAGTGTCGAGCTGACGGGGGGTGCTCAGGGAAATGTTGTATGATATCTTCTCGCGCTGATTGGATAAGGTCTTATCGTAAAGGGCCCCTATCGAGTCCCGGTCGTGGTGCAGCTGCTGAAGGTTGCGGGCCATGATGTCGTTGCCATAGCGCTCGTCCTCTGACTTCTGGAAAGCGTAGTTCTCCAGGGGAATCACTATCTCCTGCATGTCAAACTCCACCTGCTGGAGCTTATAGGTTGTGTCCCGGTACTTACGGGTATTGTCCTCTTCGTATGAGACTCCGTTGTACAGTGTAAAGACTATCGCCTTCTTGTCAGGGGTAGAGCGGAACAGACCCGAGTCGGCCACGGCGACAGAGATATTGCCCTTGTTCTTGGTGTGGTTGTAGACCATCACACCGTACATCATGTCGGTGTCGCTGTTGCGGGAGTTGACCCGGATGGAATAGCCGTCGATACCGTTGTAGAAGGTGCCGGTCGGAATCTTTATCTCATCCTTGGTCCTCGCGATATCGTACTGAAGGGTAAATATCTTGTTATGAGCCAATGGAATAAGGTTGTTGGAGACAAAGAACGCCGCCACGCTTATCCCGAAGGCCACGAAAATCAGGGGCAGGAATATCCTCTGGAGGGAGATGCCCGCCGCCTTCATGGCCAGCAGCTCGTTGTTCTCGCCCAGGTTGCCGAATGTCATGATGGAGGCCAGCAGGGTGGCCAAAGGCATGGACAGAGGCAGGATGGTAGCCGAACCCCAGCCCAGGAACTCCATGATGACCCAGAAACTCAGACCCTTTCCCACCAGCTCGTCGATATACAGCCACAGGAACTGCATCACCAGTATGAACACGGTGATGAAGAACGTCATCACGAACGGGCCGAGGAACGACTTGAGCAGGAAGAGGTCCAGTTTCTTCATTCAGCAGAATCTGTTTATGAGGCGTTTAACCTATCTTGTTGACGGATTCGATCATGGCGGTCAGCGCAGCCATCAGACCGTCCGGGTCCTTGCCTCCGGCCGTGGCCAGGAAGGGCTGTCCGCCTCCGCCGCCCTTGATATGGGCCGCAGCGGCCTTGACATCCTTGCCGGCATGAGCACCGGCGGCCACCAGGTCGTCGGTGTACATCAGCAGCAGCGAGGGCTTGCGGTCCGGAGTCATGATGGCGGCCACCATAGCGGCACGGGTATTCTCCTTGCGCAGTTCGAAGGCCACTTCCTTGATAATATCGGGCGAATACACTCCTGTCAGGGTGAACAGACGGACTCCCGCAGGTGTCTCCTCGCTCTTCTCGACCAGAGTCTTCTTGAGGGCGGCGGCTCTCTCGCGGGCCACCTCCTCCAGGGAGTGACGGAAGGAATCGTTCTCGGCCACGAGTTTCTTGATGGCCGTGATCACGTCCGGTGTATTCTCAAAGAAGGAGCGCACGGCCGCTATCTGGTCCTCCACTCCGTCAAACATGTCCTCTACGTAGCTGCCTGTGACGGCCTGGATGCGGCGCACTCCGGCGGCGACAGCCGACTCGGAGACTATCTTGAGCATGCCGATACGGCCCGTCGAGGCGGTGTGCGTACCTCCGCAGAGCTCTATCGAGTCTCCGAAACGGATAGCGCGGACCTTGTCCCCGTATTTCTCTCCGAAGAGGGCCATTGCCCCCATGGCCTTGGCCTCGGCGATGGGGATGTCGCGGAACTCCTCGCGCTGGAAATCTGAACGGATCAGACGGTTGACCATCCTCTCCACCTCGCGCAGCTTCTCCGGGGAGACCTTCTCATAGTGGGAGAAGTCGAACCTGAAATAGGCGGGGCAGACATACGAGCCCTTCTGCTCGATGTGGGTTCCGAGTACGGAGCGCAGGGCCTGGTGCAGGAGGTGGGTGGCCGAGTGGTTGTTGGCCGTCTCCTGACGCTTCTGCCCGTCCACCACAGCGTGGAAGCCGGCCTCGGGCTCCGAGGGGATGCGGTCGGCGATATGGATGCTGAGGTTATTTTCCTTTATAGTATTGACGATGCTGATCTTCTCGCCGGAAGGAGATACGATGTATCCGCAGTCCCCGACCTGTCCGCCGCTCTCGGCATAGAAGGGAGTGCGGTCGAAGACGAGCTGATAGACCTCCTTGCCCTTGGTCTTGACAGTGCGGTACTTGACTATCTGCACGTCGGTCTCCAGCAGGTCGTAGCCCACGAAGGAGTGCTCGTCGGTATCGGTGAGCACCACCCAGTCCCCGGCCTCCACGGCTGCGGCGTTGCGGGCCCTGGCTTTCTGCTTGCCCAGCTCTACCTCGAACTCCTCCAGGTCGATGCTGTATCCGTGCTCGCGGGCTATCAGCTCGCTAAGGTCGATCGGGAAACCGTAGGTGTCGTAGAGGGTGAAGGCATCCTTGCCGGATATCCGCCTGGTATCGGAGTTACGCTCCATGATAGTGTTGATCAGGCCGATACCCTTGGCGAGGGTACGCAGGAAGGCTTCCTCCTCCTCCCGGATAACGTTCTCGATAAGAGCCTGCTGCCTGGCCAGCTCGGGATAAGCCTCGCCCATGACATCGACCAGCACCGGTACGAGACGGCACAGGAAAGGCTCGTTGAAGCCCAGGAAGGTGTAGCCGTAGCGCACTGCACGGCGCAGGATGCGGCGGATGACGTAGCCGGCCTTGACGTTGGAGGGCAGCTGACCGTCGGCTATGGAGAATGAGATGGCCCTGATGTGGTCGGCTACTACTCTCATGGCGACGTCCACGTCCTCCGACTCTGCTCCGTACTTATGTCCGGAAAGCTCACCGATTTTCGCTATGATGTCCTGGAACATGTCCCCGTCATAGTTGCTCTTGTTGCCGTTGACGGCCATCACCAGACGCTCGAAGCCCATACCGGTGTCCACGTGATGCAGGGGCAGCTGCTCGAGGGTACCGTCAGCCTTGCGGTTGTACTGGATGAAGACGAGGTTCCATATCTCGATTACCAGGGGGTCGCTCTGGTTGACCAGATCCCGGCCGGGCACCGCCTTGCGGTCGGCCTCGTCGCGCAGGTCGATGTGTATCTCGCTGCAGGGGCCGCAGGGGCCGGTGTCGCCCATCTCCCAGAAATTGTCCTTCTTGCTGCCGTAGAGGATTCTGTCCTCCGGCAGATATTGCTTCCAGATGTCCAGGGCCTCCTGGTCCGGGCCCAGTCCGTCCTCGGGGCTGCCCTCGCAGACTGTGGCGTAGAGCCGCTCCGGATCGAGCTTGTAGACCTGTGTCAGCAGCTCCCAGGCCCAGGCTATGGCCTCCTTCTTGAAGTAGTCGCCGAAGCTCCAGTTGCCCAGCATCTCGAACATGGTGTGATGGTAGGAATCGTGGCCGACCTCCTCCAGGTCATTGTGCTTGCCGCTTACCCTGAGGCACTTCTGGCTGTCCGCCACCCTCGGGTAGAGTATGGGTGTATTGCCGAGGAACCAGTCCTTGAACTGGTTCATGCCGGCGTTGGTGAACATGAGCGTGGGGTCCCCCTTGACCACCATCGGGGCAGAGGGAACGATCCTGTGGCCCTTCGAGGCGAAGAAGTCCAGGAACTGTTTTCTAATCTCTTTCGATGTCATATAGCGTAACTGATCAGTACAAAGTCGCAAATATACAATAAATAATACACCCTACTTCGGCGCGATGCGGTAAAGGACGGCCGCTATCACAGCGTAGAGGATGTTCGGCAGCCACATGGCCAGCCACGGCGGCAGGGTATCTGTGATGACGAACATCTGGCTGAAGCGCAGGAAGAGGATGTAGGAGAAACTCAGGGCAATGCCCACTCCCAGGTTCAGGCCTATGCCCCCGCGTCGCTTCTTGGAGGAGAGGGAGACTCCTATCAGGGTGAGGATAAAGGCGGAGAAGGGCACTGCGAAGCGGGTATGCTTCTCGATAAGGGAGTATTTCACCATGCTGTCCCCTCTCATGCGCTGCATCTCTATAAGCTCGTCAAGTTCATTGTAGGTAAGGGTCTCCACAGTATTTTCCCTCCGGTAGAAATCATCTACGGTCAGGCGGATCACAGTATCCAGTTCCTTTCCCTGGGCGATAATCCTCTGCCTGGAAGTGATGTAGTCACGGATTACATAGTTCTTCAGCCGCCAGCTGCCGGATGTACTGTCCCATGCCGCACTCTCGGCCGAGAGCTTGGAGACCAGGTGACTGTCCTCTATGCTCTCCAGGGTGAACTTATAGGCCGTGTTGTTCCACGTGCTGAAGGACTCGACGTAGACAAATTCCCCGGGAGCTATCTGGTAATGGATGTTACGGTTGGTATTGTAGAACTTCTGCCCCTTGATGTACTGTTCCTCGAAAGCCAGGCGCCGCTCATTGGCGCTGGGTATGACGAACAGATTGAGCGACAGGCTCATCAGGGCTATGAACAGAGCCGACAGGAAGTACGGGTACATCAGCCTGCCGAAGCTCACCCCGCCCGAGAGCATCGCTATGATCTCGCTGTTGCCCGCCAGCTTGGACGTGAAGAATATCACGGTGATGAAGACGAACAGCGGGCTGAACATATTGATGAAGTACGGGATGAAATTGAGATAGTAGTCGAAGATTATCGCATGGAGGGTCGCCTCCTTGTCCACGAAGTCATCTATCTTCTCACTGATGTCGAAGATAATCACTATGACGATGATGAGCAGCAGGGCCACGAAGAAAGTTCCTATGAACTTCCTGATGATGTAGCGGTCCAGTAAGCGTATTCTGAAGGTGTTGAGATTCATCGTCAGTCTGCCTGTTCTTCTTCGTGTGTTCTACAGTCTGTTCTGCAGCCGCCTCACCGCGGCCTCCTTCCATGACAGGAAATCGCCTGCCTCGATATGCTTCCTCGCCTGGGACACCACGTCCAGATAGAAAGCCAGGTTGTGCTCGCTGGCTATCTGGGCGGCCAGCATCTCCCCGGCCACGAAGAGATGCCTCAGGTAGGCCTTCGTATAGGCGGTGTCCACAAAGGACGTGCCATGAGGGTCGATCGGGGAGAAATCCCTCTCCCACTTCTTGTTGCGCATGTTCATCCTCCCCTCCCAGGTGAACAGCATGCCGTTGCGTCCGTTGCGGGTGGGCATCACGCAGTCGAACATGTCGATGCCGCGGGCTATGCCCTCCAGCAGGTTCTCGGGAGTCCCCACTCCCATCAGATAGCGCGGCCGGTCCTGCGGAAGGACGGGATGGACCACTTCTATCATCTCATACATCACATCGGTAGGCTCTCCCACGGAAAGCCCTCCGATAGCATAGCCCTCGCAGTCATACGAGGCCACGTTCTCTGCAGCCTCGACCCTCAGGTCCGGATAGACGCATCCCTGGACTATGGGGAAAAATGCCTGGGAGTAACCGTACAGCGGCTCTGTCTCCCGGAAGCGGGCGATGCCTCTTTTCAGCCACTGCTTCGTCAGGTCCAGGGACTTGCGGGCGTAGTTGCGGTCGGCGTCGCCGGGGGTGCACTCGTCCAGGGCCATGATGATGTCGGCCCCGATGATGCGCTGGGTGTCCACATTGTTTTCAGGGGTGAAACTGTGGGCCGAGCCGTCAATATGCGAGCGGAAGGTGCAGCCCTCCGGAGTCAGTTTCCTACTGTCAGCCAGGGAAAATACCTGAAAGCCACCGCTGTCGGTCAGTATCGGGCGGTCCCATCCGGCAAACCGGTGCAGGCCTCCGGCCATCCGCAGGGTCTCCAGCCCGGGCCGCAGATAGAGATGATAGGTATTGCCCAGGATGATCTGAGCCCCGATATCGGCTTTCAGATCCCTGTGGTACACTCCTTTAACAGAACCGACGGTACCCACGGGCATAAAGATCGGTGTCTCTATGGTCCCGTGGTCCGTCCGGATCCGTCCTCTGCGTGCGTTGGACGCAGGGTCTGTCTTAAGCAGCTCGAACTTCATTTATTTGCCGAGCTTTGCTCCGATGGCCTTGAGCATGTCGTCCACCATGGCGTCGATGTGCCACTGGGGATTCCAGCCCCACTCCTCGCGGGCGCAGCTGTCGTCCATCATGTTGGGCCATGAGTCGGCGATGGCGGCCTTCACAGGGTCTACATTGTAGTCGAATGTAGCAGAAGGGATGCGCTCCTTGATCTTGGCAAACAGTTCCTTCGGGCAGAAGCTCATGCAGGTGATGTTGAAGCTGTTGCGGTGTTTCAGCTTGGAGGGATCTGCCTCCATCAGCTGTACGACTGCGTTCAGTGCATCGGGCATGTAGAGCATGTCCATGTAGGAATCCTCGGGGATGGGGCAGGTGTAGTGTCCGGTCTTGAGGATCTCGTAGAATACCTCTACGGCATAGTCGGTGGTGCCGCCGCCGGGCAGACAGCCGTTGGAGATGATGCCGGGGAAACGCACGCTGCGGGCATCCACGCCGAAACGGTGATAGTAGTAGTCGGAGAGGAGCTCACCTGTCACCTTGCACACACCGTAGATGGTGTCGGGTCTCATGACTGTGTCCTGAGGAGTCTTGTCGTGGGGAGTGCTTACTCCGAAGGCTCCGATGGAGCTGGGAGTGAAGACAGCTGTCTTGAACTCCTTGGCGAGGGTCAGGGAGTTGACCAGGGCGCCCATGTTGATCTTCCATGCGAGCTCGGGGTTCTTCTCGCCTGTGGCGGAGAGGAGGGCTACGAGGTTGAAGATGGCATCTATCTTATGTTCCTTCACAGCCTCGCCGAAAGCGTTGAAGTCGAGGGCATCGAGCTTGATGGCCCTGGCGTAGGAGCCGATCTTGGCCACTGCCTCGTCCTTGAGGTCAGCACCGATAACGTTGTCGTGTCCGTATACCTTCTGGAGGTGGGGAACCAGTTCGGTGCCGATCTGTCCGCCGGCGCCGATTACCAATATGCGTTTCATATCTTTAGTATTTTAGAGTGTTTTCCAAACGGCAAAAATAGTATTTTTCTACGAATCTTCTACAAAATCTGCATGGCATTCTTAAAGCGGTCCCAGACGATATCTACGGCGGCCTGCGTGGGGTGGGCGCCGTCGGTCTCGAACCAAGTGCGGTCGCGGAGCTCGTCAATGATGATTTCGTAGGAGGGAAAATACTCAGCGTTGGGACAAGTCCGGACGAGGATGTCCTCGGCCAGGAGGAGGGTGGCCTTGGACAGCTGATTGCCGTGCAGGCCGTCCTTGAGGTGGCGGATGGGCGAGACAGTCAGGATAAAATGCCTGTCACTGAAGCGCTCGAGGACGGGTGCCCAGAGGGAGACAATATCCTCGACGGAGAGGCGCTCGCGGCGGAACTCCCACGCCGGATGCTTGTGGCAGTTCGAGACGATGATGTCCCGCTCCAGATGGCGGAACACCCATGCCGTGCCGAAGGTGATGATAACGGTCCGGGCCCGGCGGAAGGCCTCGGAGGCCTGGGCAAGGGCGGCATTGGCATGCTCCAGAAACTCTTCGGGAGTCTTCCGTGCGAAGGAGCCGTGATGGTGGAATGATACGTACCCCCCGCCCTCAGGGGCAATGGGACGGTGCTCCGGCGACACGGCTTTCCGCGGCCGTCCCTCCCGCACCGGATTGGTGTCCCGCGGGATGACGTCCTCCGGTCCGAAGGGCCGTCCGTCCGCCAGCCGCAACAGCGACGAGGCGACCGAAGCCGGATTGTACAGCACCCCGAATGGATTGACGCACACCTCCATCCCCGCTTCCGCCATCCTCCTGCCCATCTCCGCGGAGAAGCACGAGCCGAGGGAGAGAGCTACGGTGTCTTTTTTTATTTTCATAATGACAAATTTAGGCAAAAACTGCAAAAAGCCGATCCGCGATAACACGGACCGGCTTTTTACTGTGTGAGGACGGCTGAGAATTACTCTGCCTTGGGAGCCTCTGCCTCAGCGGCAGGTGCCTCGGCTTTGGGTGCCTCGGCGGCTGCGGGAGCGGCCTCGGCCTTGGGAGCGGCTTTCTTGCGGCTGCGGCGGGTAGAGGTCTTCTTCTCAGCGGCCTTGGTTGTTCCGAGAGCTGCCTCGTTGAAGTCTACCAGCTCGATGAACGCCATGTCAGCGGCATCGCCCTGACGGAAGCCGGTCTTGATGATGCGGGTGTATCCGCCGGGACGGTCGGCGATCTTGGGAGCCACGTTGCGGAAGAGCTCTGTCACGGCCTCCTTCTGCTTCAGATAAGCGAAGACAGTACGGCGGGAGTGGGTGGAGTCATCCTTCGACTTGGTGATCAGGGGCTCTACATACTCTCTGAGAGCCTTTGCCTTTGCGACGGTGGTCTCTATCCTCTTGTGGAGAATCAGCGAGCAGGCCATGTTGGCGAGCATCGACTTGCGGTGACCGCTCTTGCGTCCTAAATGATTGATTGTCCTATTGTGCCTCATTGTTATTATCTACTTCAGGTTTCTTTTTTACTTCAATATTGTATTTGCTTACATCCATTCCGAAATTGAGCTTTACCCTGTCCATCAGGACATCTATCTCGTTCATGGACTTCTTGCCGAAGTTCCTGAAACGGATGAGCTCGGGCCTCTGGTGCGAAACCAGGTCGGCGAATGTCTCGATGTTGGCTGCCTTCAGACAGTTGAGGGCCCTTACGGAGAGCTCCATGTCGGAAAGTTTGGTAAGCAGCAGGTGCCTCATGCGCAGAGCTTCCTCGTCGAGAGCCTCGGGAGCGCTCTTTTCGGGAGGTGTCTCCAGGGAGATCTTCTCGTCGGAGAAGAGCATGAAGTGGTAGATGAGGATCTTGGCGGCCTCGGTCAGGGCATCCTTGGGATGGATGGATCCGTCGGTGGTGATCTCGAGGTTCAGCTTGTCGTAGTCGGTCTTCTGCTCGACGCGGTAGTCCTCCACAGAATAGTTGACATTCTTGATGGGGGTGAATATCGAGTCGATGGGAATGGTTCCTATAGGGGCTGATTCCACCTTGTTCTCATCCGAAGGCACATATCCGCGGCCCTTGCCGATGTGGAGCTCTACGGAGAGCTTCACGGTAGGCTCCATGGAGCAGATGTGCAGCTGGGGGTTGAGGACCGAGAAGTTGCAGAGGCTCTTGGAGATATCCTCTGCAGTGAACTCCTGTTTGCCGGTCACGGTGAAGCTGACGGTCTCAGCCTCTTCCTCCTTGACTTCTCTCTTGAAACGTACCTGCTTGAGATTAAGAATGATGTCTACTACACTCTCAATGACTCCGGGGATAGTGTCAAACTCATGACTCACCCCTTCAATCCTTACGGATGTAATGGCAAATCCCTCCAACGAGGACAACAGGACCCTGCGCAGGGCATTGCCTATTGTAATCCCGTATCCGGGTTCCAGCGGGCGGAACTCGAACTTTCCGAAAGTATCGGTAGATTCGAGCATTATTACTTTGTCCGGTTTCTGAAATGCTAAAATTGCCATGACGTCATTGATTATTTAGAGTACAGTTCGACGATCAGCTGCTCGTTGATATTCTCAGGTATCTCAGTTCTCTCGGGGAGATTGAGGAACTTGCCGGAAAGGTCGGCGCGGTTCCACTCGATCCATGCGTACTTGCAGGTATCGGCCACGCTGTTCTGGATGACCTCGAGGCTCTTGGACCTCTCGCGCACACCTACGACAGCACCGGGCTTAACGATAGTGGAGGGCACGTTGCACACCTCGCCGTTGAGGACGATGTGGCAGTGCGACACGAGCTGGCGTGCGGCAGCACGTGTGGGAGCGATACCCATGCGGTAAACGATGTTGTCCAGGCGGGACTCAAGGAGCATCAGGAGGTTCTCACCTGTACGTCCCTGCATCCTGCGGGCCTTGGCGTATGTGTTACGGAACTGTCTCTCGAGAACGCCGTAGGTATATTTAACCTTCTGCTTCTCCTTGAGCTGGTTTCCGTACTCGGAGATTTTCTTGCGTTTCTTGGCCATTCCGTGCTGTCCGGGAGGATAGTTTTTCTTCTCGAAATACTTATCCGGACCGTAGATCGGTTCACCGAACTTGCGGGCTATCTTTGTGGTAGGTCCTGTATATCTTGCCATAATTCTTAACTTTTAATCTTCTCTTTTGTTCTATACCAAATTATACTTTACGGCGTCCTTTGGGACGGCATCCATTGTGAGGAAGCGGTGTCACGTCGACAATCTCGGTAACTTCAATACCGGTTCCATGGATGGTGCGGATCGCAGACTCGCGGCCCGCGCCGGGACCTTTGACATATGCCTTGATCTTGCGTAAACCCAAGTCGTAAGCAACCTTTGCGGCGTCAGCTGCTGCTACCTGCGCGGCATAGGGGGTGTTCTTCTTGGAACCGCGGAATCCCATCTTGCCGGCCGAAGACCAACTGATAACCTGACCCATACTGTTGGTCATGGTTACGATCACATTGTTGAAAGTCGAGGAGATATGTGCCTCGCCGTAGGCGTCAACCTTTACGACTCTCTTCTTATTGGTTGTTCCAGATTTCTTTGCCATATTCAGTTACTTGTTACTTAGTTGCTTTTTTCTTGTTGGCCACCGTCTTCTTCTTACCCTTACGTGTACGGGCATTGTTCTTGGTGCTCTGTCCGCGTACGGGGAGTCCGATACGGTGACGGATTCCTCTGTAGCATCCGATATCCATCAGACGCTTGATGTTCATCTGAACGGATGAACGAAGTTCACCCTCAATCTTGTAGTGCTCAGCGATAGTGGACCTGATCGCTGCGATCTGGTCGTCGTTCCAGTCGCTCACCTTGGTGTCGAAGTCGATACCGCAATCGGTGAGGATCTTACGGGCGGAACTACGGCCGATACCGTAGATATAGGTAAGACCTATCTCTCCTCTTTTGTTTTTAGGTAAATCTACACCGGCTATACGTGCCATACTATATTACTTTTTTATTTGTTTTACACATTTAATTATCCCTGGCGCATCTTGAACTTAGGATTCTTTTTGCAGATGACATAAAGGCGGCCTTTGCGCTTTACTATTTTGCAATCCTCGCTGCGCTTCTTGATGGATGCTTTAACTTTCATTGTCGTAAATTTTTATTTGTACCTGAAAGAAATTCTTCCTTTTGATAAATCATAAGGGGACATCTCTACTCTGACCTTGTCGCCGGGCAGGATACGGATATAGTGCATGCGCATCTTGCCGGATATATGGGCTATGATCACATGGCCGTTGTCCAGCTCCACGCGGAACATGGCGTTGGAGAGGGCCTCGATTATAGTTCCATCCTTTTCTATAGCAGCTTGCTTGGGCATAAGTACTTGTCTCTTACAACTTAATATTGTCTCTTACCTTCTATAAAGTCAAAAGTAGACAGAATATCGGCTTTCTCGTCCCCGACGGCGACCGTGAGCTCGAAGTGGGCTGACTTCTTCTTGTCACAGGTGCTGACAGCCCATCCGTTCTCGTGGAGGTAAATCGCTTTGCCTCCGGCATTGATCATCGGCTCTATGCAGATGGTCATACCCTTGACCAGCTTCTTTCCGGTGCCCGCCTTGCCGTAGTTCGGAACCTCGGGATGCTCGTGCATGTCCTTGCCGATTCCGTGTCCTACCATCTCGCGGACCACCGAGAAACCGAAACTCTCGGTATATGACTGGATGGCATGGCCGATGTCCCCTATCCTGTTGCCCGCGACTGCCTTCTCTATGCCGCGATACAGGGATTCCTTGGTGACTCTCAGGAGAGTTGCGGTCTCCTCGTCCACCTCCCCGACAGGGAAGGTGTACGCGGAGTCACCGTAGTAACCCTTGTATATAGTTCCACAGTCGACGGACACTATGTCGCCCTCGCGGAGCTTGTAGTCTGACGGAAAACCGTGGACCACGACGTCGTTGACGGACAGACAGAGTGTATAGGGGAAGCCGCCGTATCCCAAGAAGCCCGGCTCCGCGCCGTTGTCACGGATGAAAGTCTCGGCGATCTTGTCAAGCTGCATGGTGGTGACACCGGGAGCAACGTGCTTGCCGACTTCCGCCAACGTCTTGGAGACGAGGATCGCATTCTCTCTGAGAATCTCGATTTCTTCTTCGGATTTTATTCTTATCATACTCAAAGAACTTTTTGAGAATTACATTCCCGAACGGCCTTTAAGACGTCCGGTCTTCATCAAACCGTCGTAGTGCCTCATGAGCAGATGCGATTCGATCTGCTGCAGGGTATCGAGCACTACGCCTACAAGGATAAGCAGCGAGGTTCCGCCGTAGAACTGCGAGAACTGGTTGTTTATCCCGAACATCATCGCAAATGCCGGAAGTATCGCCACGATAGCCAGGAAAAGGGATCCGGGCAGAGTGATACGCGACATGATTGCATCGAGGTAGTCGGCTGTCTTCTTTCCGGGCTTCACTCCGGGAATGAATCCGCCGTTCTTCTTCATTTCCTCCGCCATCATGGTAGGGTTCACTGTTACTGCTGTGTAGAAGTAGGTGAAGGCCACTACGAGGATAGCAAAGATGAAGTTGTACCAGAATCCGGTATAGTCACTCAATGTAGCCGCAAGCCCCTGCGAGGCGTCGAAACGCGAGAGGAGCAGCGGGAACATCATCAGTGCCTGCGCGAAAATAATCGGCATTACGCCGGCCGCGTTTATTTTCAGAGGTATATACTGACGGACTCCACCGTACTGACGGTTTCCGACCACTCTCTTGGCATACTGTACGGGAACCTTGCGCTGTCCCTGTACGAGTGCGATGGTGGCAATGAAGACGAGGAAGAGAATCACTATCTCAATGAGGAACATGAGAGCTCCGCCATTGGTCTGGTTGAATCTCTGTGCGGCTTCAGCGAATACGGCGAAGGGCAGACGGGCGATGATACCGACCATAATGATCAGGGAGATACCGTTACCGATACCCCTGTCGGTAATGCGCTCGCCGAGCCACATCACGAACATCGTACCTGCCATCAGCACGATAGTAGCGAAGATGTTGAATCCGAAACCCTGTACTAAGAACGCATCTGCGGGCAATTGTGCGTGAAGGTTGGTAATGTACGCAGGTCCTTGAAGCAGAAGGATTACAATTGTCAGATAGCGTGTCCACTGGTTCATTTTTCTACGTCCGCTTTCCCCTTCTCTCTGCATCTTCTGGAAGTAGGGGACCATCACACCCAGAAGCTGGATGACGATGGATGCGGAGATGTACGGCATCACTCCCAGCGCGAAGATGGAAGCGTTGCCGAAAGCGCCGCCGGAAAACATATCCAACAGACTGAGGAGGCCTGTGGACGCCTGAGCCTCGAGCTCCTGCAGCTTGGTCGGGTCGATACCCGGCACTACAATGAAGCATCCGAGACGGTACACAAGCAAGAGGAGAAAGGTATATCCCAACCTTTTCCTCAGCTCTTCAATCTTGAAGATATTCTTGATTGTCTGAATAAATCTTTTCATCGGCCGCTTTACTTATTAGAGTACGATAGCCTTGCCTTCGAGGGCCTCGATCTTCTCCTTGGCTGTCTTGGAGAATGCGTCGGCGGTAACCTCCAGCTTGGCGGTGAGCTCACCGTTGCCGAGAATCTTCACCTTGTCGTTCTTGGAAACGAGACCGGCGGATACGAGTGTATCGAAGTCAATCACGGTAATGTTCCTCTTCTCGCTCAGAGTCTGAAGGGTGGAGAGGTTCACGGCCTTATATTCCACTCTGGTGGGATTCTTGAATCCGAACTTGGGCAGACGTCTCTGGATAGGCATCTGGCCGCCCTCGAATCCGATCTTGTGACGGTAACCGGAGCGGGACTTGGCGCCGTTCATACCGCGTGTGGACTGTCCGCCGTGGCCGGAGCCTTCGCCGCGGCCTACGCGCTTAACATTCTTGCGGGAGCCCTCTGCAGGTTGTAAATTATGTAGTTTCATCTCTTTTTACCTTACTAGTTAGTTAATCTCTTCTACTTTTACAAGATGGAGAACCTTCTGGATCATACCGTTGGTCACGGGAGTCAGCTCTATCTCCACCGACTGGTGCATGCGGCGCAGTCCGAGAGACTCGAGGTTGGCCCTCTGCCTCTGGGTCGAGCCGTTCTTGCTCTTGATCTGAGTAACTTTAACTTTTGCCATAGTCTTGCCTCCTTATCCTTTAAATACTCTTTGCATGGGAATACCGCGGACACCTGCCACAGTATATGCATCGCGGAGCTCCGCAAGGGCGGCGATGGTGGCCTTAACCAGGTTGTGAGGGTTGGACGAGCCCTTGGACTTAGCCAGCACGTCCTGAACACCTACAGACTCAAACACGGCACGCATCGCACCTCCGGCCTTCACACCGGTACCGGGAGCTGCGGGTTTCATGAATACTCTGGCGCCGCCGAACTTGGCTTCCTGCTCGTGGGGAATGGTCCTCTTGTTCAGAGGCACCTTCACGAGGTTCTTCTTGGCGTCCTCAATACCCTTGGAGATAGCGGTGGTAACTTCGTTGGCCTTTCCGAGACCATAGCCTACCACACCTTTCTCGTCGCCCACTACTACGATAGCGGCGAAGCTGAAGTGGCGTCCGCCCTTGGTTACCTTGGTAACCCTCTGTACTGCTACCAATCTGTCCTTGAGTTCCAGATCGGTGGTCTTTACTTTCTTTACGTTGATATCTGCCATAGTCTCTTAGAATTTAAGACCGCCCTCGCGGGCTGCGTCTGCCAAACTTTTAACTCTTCCGTGATAGAGGTAGCCTCCGCGGTCGAAAGAGACGGTGGAGATACCCTTCTCTACAGCACGCTCGGCGATGAGCTTGCCCACCAGGGCTGCCACTTCAGTAGCGGTCTTGCCCTTGACAGCCTCTGCAAGAGACTTGTCGGTGGAGCCGGCAGACACGAGGGTAATGCCCTTGGTGTCGTCAATCACCTGAACGTATATCTGTTTGTTGCTTCTGAATACAGACATCCTGGGTCTCTCGGGAGTTCCGTTTACGACCTTGCGGATGCGGTAGCGTATTCTCTGTCTTCTCTGTATTTTAGTCATTGCCATATTCCTATCCTCCTAATTATTTAGCGCCTGCGGACTTACCGGCCTTGCGGCGGAGCTGTTCGCCTACGAACTTGATACCTTTACCCTTGTAAGGCTCGGGAGCGCGCATAGAGCGGATCTTGGCGGCTACCTGGCCGAGCAGCTGCTTGTCGCAGCTCTTGAGAACAAGAACAGGGTTCTGTCCCTTCTTTACAGGCTCAGCCTCGGCCTTAATCTCCGAGGGGAGCATGAAGTGGATGTCGTGGGAGTATCCGAGAGCGAGCTCCAGGATCTGGCCCTTTACCTCCACGCGGTAACCGACACCGATGAGTTCCTGCTTGATGGTGAAGCCGGTGGAGACACCGGTAACCATGTTGTTGATGAGTGCGCGGTAGAGTCCGTGCAGGGAACGGTGACGGGGCTGGTCCGTGGGACGTGTTACCGTAATAGTATTCCCTTCAACGGATACTTTGATGTCAGGATCAACCTTCTGACTCAGTTGTCCGAGCGGTCCTTTAACCAGTACCACATTGTCGGCGCCGACCGTCGCGGTCACGCCCTGCGGCAGGTGTACAGGCAATTTTCCAATTCTTGACATTGTATTCTTACTTTTTTAAATTTTAATAAACATAACAGAGCACCTCGCCGCCGACGTTCATATCCTTGGCTTCCTTGTCGGTGATGATTCCCTTCGAAGTGGAGAGGATGGCGACACCCATGCCGTTGAGCACGCGGGGCATGTCCTCTACGCCTACGTACTTTCTCAGACCGGGGGTCGATACTCTCTGAATCTTCTTGACAGCGGCCTGCTTTGTCGTGGGGTGATACTTCAGGGCTATCTTGATGGTGTTGTAGGGAGTACCCTCGACCAGCTTGTAGCTGAGGATGTATCCCTTCTCATGGAGAATGCGGGTGATCTCCATCTTCATCTTGGACGCGGGAATCTCTACGATCTTGTGCTTTGCGAGATACGCGTTTCTGACTCTCGTCAGGTAATCTGCTATTGGATCAGTCATTTTGTTTGTTTTGTTTTAGTGGTTCGACGCTTTTCAGCGCCCGATATCCAATGGTTTATAAATTAATTTGTTTGATTTCTTCTACCAGGAAGCTTTTCTTACTCCGGGAATCAGACCTTTACTTGCCATTTCCCTGAACTGAATACGGCTGATGCCGAAAACACGCATGTAGCCTTTGGGACGTCCGGTGATGGAGCAGCGGTTGTGCTGACGGCAGGGACTCGAGTTCTTGGGGAGTCTGTCGAGAGCGGCCCAGTCGCCGGCTTCCTTGAGAGCTTTACGTTTTTCTGCGTATTTAGCGCACAGTCTCGCACGTTTCACTTCGCGAGCCTTCATTGATTCTTTTGCCATATCTTATTTACGATTTTTTGTTCTTAAAAGGCAGTCCGAATTCACGGAGGAGAGCATGGGCATGCTCGTCATTCTCTGTGGATGTCACAAAGGTAATCTCAAGTCCGAAAATCTTGGTAATCTTGTCGATGTCGATCTCGGGGAAGATGATCTGCTCCTTGATACCGAGGGTATAGTTACCGCGGCCGTCGAACTTCTCGTTGATACCGTTGAAGTCACGGATACGGGGCAGGGATACTGCGATGAGCCTCTCGAGGAACTCATACATGCGGGCACCCCTGAGGGTAACCTTCACTCCGATGGCGGTTCCGCGGCGGAGCTTGAAGTTGGAGATATCCTTTCTGGAATAAGTGGTCACTGCTTTCTGTCCTGCGATGGCAGTCAGCTCCTGCTGAGCAACCTCTACGAGCTTCTTGTCTCCGGTAGCGTCACCGATACCCTGATTGAGGGTAATCTTCATGAGCTTGGGCACCTGCATTACAGTTGCGAAACCGAACTCCTTCTGGAGCTTGGCCACGATTTCCTCTTTGTATTTCTTCTGAAGATTAGGAACGTATCCTGCCAAGCTCACGTGCTGTTCCTGCTTGGTCTCTTCTACTTTTTTCTTTGCCATTATTTGATCTCCTCTCCTGATTTTTTAGCGTAACGGACCAACTTTCCATTCTCGCCCATGCGGCGGCCGATCCTGGTGGGACCTCCCTTGGCGGGATCCACTACCTGGAGGTTGGAAATATGAATTCCGGCTTCCTGTTTGATAATACCGCCCTGAGGATGCTTTGCATTGGGCTTGGTGTGCTTGCTCACCATGTTCACACCCTCTACGATGGCGCGGTCCTTCTTGGTGATGATCTCGAGAACCTTTCCGGTCTTGCCCTTGTCATTGCCGGCGTTCACGTAGACCATGTCTCCTTTCTTGATATGCAATTTCTTGTTCATGTCTGTGCCTCCTATATATTAAAGTACCTCGGGTGCAAGAGAGACAATCTTCATGTAGTTGTCGCGCAGCTCACGGGCAACGGGGCCGAAGATACGTGTTCCGCGGACCTCACCCTGGTTGTTCAAAAGCACGCAGGCATTGTCGTCGAAACGGATGTACGAGCCGTCGGCACGACGGATCTCTTTCTTGGTGCGCACTACAACGGCCTTGGATACCGATCCCTTCTTGGCGTCACCGCCGGGGATAGCGCTCTTGACAGCGACTACAATCTTGTCGCCGACGCTGGCATAACGGCGGCGGGTACCTCCGAGTACACGGATGCAGAGCACCTCTTTAGCACCGCTGTTGTCAGCTACCATTAAACGTGATTCCTGTTGTATCATTTTACTTCACTTTTTCTACGATTTCTACTAATCTCCAGCGTTTGGTCTTGCTCAGGGGACGGGTCTCCATGATGCGGACCGTATCGCCTTCGTCGCATGTATTCTTCTCGTCATGAGCGACGAACTTGGTGGTCTTGTTCACGAACTTGCCGTAAACAGGGTGTTTTTCCTTAACTCTTACAGCCACGATGATGGACTTGTCCATCTTGTTGCTGACCACCACCCCGATTCTTTCCTTGCGTAAATTTCTTTCCATAACTGTTACTCTGCTTTTGCCTGGTTTTCCTTTTCAGTCAGGATGGTGAGCATACGGGCGATGTCCTTTCCTGCCTTTCTGATCTTTGAGGTATCCTCAATGGGGGAGACGGCATGGTTGATCTTCATCTGCGCCAGATTGGCCTTCTCGGTCTCGATGCGCTCGCGCAGGTCCTTGATAGACATTTCTCTGATTTCCTTGGGTTTCATTTCTTCTCCTCCGGTTTATTACTGTTCAACATAATCTCTGCGGACCACGAACTTGGTGGTTACAGGCAGCTTCTGCGCTCCGAGACGGAGAGCCTCCTTGGCAACTTCCAAAGGCACACCCTCTGCTTCGATAAGCATGCGTCCGGGAGTGATGGGAGCTACGAATCCCTCGGGATTACCTTTACCTTTACCCATACGTACCTCAGCCGGTTTCTTTGTGTAAGGTTTGTCAGGGAAAACGCGAATCCAAATCTTACCTTCACGTTTCATGTAACGCACTACAGCCTGACGGGCAGCCTCAATCTGCTGACCTGTGAGCCATGCCGACTCGAGGGTCTTGATGCCGAAAGAGCCGAAGGAAAGCTCAGTGCCGCGGTGGGCATTTCCCTTCATACGGCCTTTCTGCTGCCTTCTGAACTTGGTTTTCTTTGGTTGTAACATTGTCTATACTTTTTGTAAGTCTATTATTTCCAGTCAACTAATTATAGTTCTCCCATTAAACGGGGCTGCAAAGATATTACAAATTCCTTTAACACCAAACTTTTTTGAAGTTTTTTTGAAAAATTTTTACTGCATTTTCGACCGGACTTTTTGAAGGTCAAGCAACGGTCGGTCAGGCGCTTAAGAAAATATAAACATTTTCGGGAAGGGTGTTTTGGACACGGGGGTGAGGTGCGGCGGTGACGGAGGGTGGTGGTGTCGGGTGCCGCCGTCGGGTGGTGGTGTCCGGTGATGGTGCCCAGGCTCCGACGTTCGGTGCTCAGCGCTCGATGTCCGTTGTCCGGCCTTTGGTGTTTTGAGCTTGATAACGAAAAAGAATCGGCCGCACGGACCAAAACCATGATAAATTGATAATCAGCATGTTGCCGAAACACCCCGTGGACAGGTACGGTTTTAAAACTGACCGGTACACCTATCGGCTCGACATAGCGCTGAGTATCTGACGATTACGCAAACAGGGTGTGCGGGCACTTCTACTCCTGCATCACTTCGACATCAGACTCAGCCCCGAAACACCGCCATACGAAGTCATTCAACAGAGGAATCCGGTATGAACCAGCCACCACGGTCGGCCATCGGGGTCAACCACTGCGGTCAGCCATCGGGGTCAGCCACCACGGCCAGCCACCACGGTCAGCCGTCGCGGCCTGCCAACATGGTTTACCCAGGAGGGAGGACCACGTCACCGCCCACCGACACGAACACAGAGATTCTGCACGGCACCCAGCTACACTGACCGGAACTCACCCGGCACACAAGACATCTGTGCCCCTCCTCCTCACAAAAGTATCTTCAGAACCTCATAACTCGCACCGCTCAGGCGGGCCAGCTGCTTGGCACCCAACCCATAGCGTTTCCGCAACTCCTTGGCCAGGCGACAACGGTTCTCAACAGACAGGCCGTCAGCGGATTCGCAGCGGAACATCTCCCGGCAGAGCTCACTTACCGAGCCATGCAGCTCAGCATCGGTGTATTTGGTCTTACGCAGAATGTCACCCGTCAGCTCCATTTCCATATCATCATTCTTAGACATCATGTAAAGCAACCTGGCCGGGTAGACAAAAAGTTCCTCGACAGCCTGCCAGTCCACATAGCACTCCGGGCACACCATCCCGTCCGACGTCAGGACATAGTCATCCGGCAGACGGTAACGGGAACGCAGTACGCTCCTCAACTTCCTCACCCCGACATCGCCGACCGTCTGCATGCCGCGTGACAATGCACTTCCGGGGGTCACCCGCTCTGGATTGAAATACACACCTGCCGAACTCCATCTGTACGTCGTGGGCAGAACACCCAGTCCGGCCGCCATAGGATTGCGCAGAACATACCCTATTGCACGCATGAGATAATCACCTCCCTCAATACACTTCACGCACACATCCGCTTTTGACACATCCGTCAACGTCGCCAACCGCGCCTTATACTGTTTGATAAACTCCCGACAGACCTGCTCCTCCCCGCGCAGGATAAAATGCACATGATTGTCCATCAGACAGAAAGCCAGCACAACCACCTGATACTTCAGCGAATACACCGCCACTCCGTTCATTCCGTACACATAGTCCTCCCTGCTCCTGAAAATCAACCCGCTGGTCAGACCCTTCGTACACACATGCCAAAACTCATTTTCCATAACAGCACTTTAATCTCAATACTACTCCCACAAAGTTAATCATTATCCGGTGAAATACCTAAGCAGTGCGGACAATTTTCCATATCGGGCAATGCTGCCGGAACTGACCGGGGCGGCAATGGCGGGGAGGCGGGTGTCGAAGGATGGCGGGTGCGGTGGGCAACGAGAAATCGGAACGAAAAAGAATCGGTCGCACGGGGGCGGAGCAGGATGGGCTGATAATCAGTCCGTTGGCGCAGAGGCCTGTGGAAGCCAGCGTTTTTAAAACGGACCAAAGCACACGCCGGCTTGGCATAGTATTGAGTATCTGATGGTTACGAAAATTGGGCGTGCGGGCATTTCCGAGCCCGGCACAAGATTCAGCCCCGAAGTGACATTACACTAAAAATGGTGCGGACGAGGTGACTGGGGGATACGGAACGCAGGTGGATGAACGTGCTGGGGGATGTATCGGTGGATGGCACGTTGGCGGATGAACGTGATGGTGGATGGATCGGTGGATGGCACGTTGGTGGACGGATGTACCGGCGAATGAACGAGATGGATGCCGCACATCTTCGGAAGGTGCGAGGAGGAAGGCGCGCAGGATGGGGCGAAAAAAGAGCCGCTCCGGGTGGGGCGGCTCTTGGGGGTATCTACTGCAACAGTTGTCAGAAGCGGAATCCGAGTTTGAGGCGGGGCATGGTCAGGAGCTTGATGTCGTGGTTGATGGCCCTGTAGGGGGTCAGACCTGTGGGATAAAGCTCCATGACGCTGCATTGGTACATCGCGGGGGCTACTTCGACTCCGAGGATGAGGCCGGGGGCCACCTGGTAGTCGATACCGGCGACGAAGCCGCCCTGCACTGCCCATGACTGGCCTCCCTGGTAGGTAGGAGTGTACAGTTCTATGGGATCACCCTCCGTCTCCTCGCCGGTGTATGGCACCATGGTCTGGATACGGGCGAACTGGTAGCCGAACACTACTCCGACATAAGGAGAGATGCGCGGGTTGTCAGGCAGGAAGTAGAAGTTCGTACCGACCTGAACATAGAAGACATGGCTGGTACGGCCCACTACATATTGCGCATCGGGTATAGGCATTTCCGGTATGCTGAAATCGCCCTCGATGAAGTCCTTCTTAGGTGTAGCGTTGATGTTCATGCCGAACATCACGTTGACATCGAAGCGCTTGTGGACGAAATAGGAATAACGGATACCTATCGTGTTGACAATACTGTTGCTATTCATACTTCCTAGATCGAGGTACATCAGCGGGTTCTCCCCGAAGCCGATCTCTTGCTTCCCGAGGTCCCAGCCAGTCTCTCCGTAGGGCATGAGGTAGTCAAAGCCGCCTTTGTTCGCGTTGTAGAGCGAGAAGCCTGAGGAGCCAAGCAGAAGGGAGAACTGCATGTCTCCGAACTTGGGCTGCTCAATGGCGTATGACTGAGCCTTCACCGGAAGAGCCAGGGACACCAGTGCCAGAATGGTTATGAATAGACTTTTTCTCATAGCAGGTGCTGTTTACGCTTCAGGATTTTCAGGAACTTCCTCGTTGCCAAGAAGGGCTGCCAGCATCTGGTTCATCATCTCGTTCCAGTAGTTGAACTGCTGGAGAGCGATGTCGTAATCCTGCTGAGCCTGCTCGAGGTCTCTCTCAGCAATTCTTACAGCTTCCTCCATGGGATCACCATTCGCAGCAAGCATACACTCAAGATCCTCCTGGCGCTCAGAGAGTGTCTTTTGTGCATCTGCCAGATCTATCTTCAGTTGGTCTACCCATGCATTGTAGAATTCCTCAATAGTTTTATAGGTCCCGCTACCCAATGTAAACGGACTGTCATTAGCATCCACATCATTACCATTGATCTCAAACTTAATAGCCTC
>DVHI01000097.1 GCA_018712275.1 Candidatus Coprenecus avistercoris
TTCTTGATTTCTCCTGAAACCGTTCCAGTTCATCGAAAAAATCCTCTGGCAAATCAACAGAAGGCAGTCTGTCCACCCTCTCCTTCGCCTCCAGGAACCGCCTTGCCGACTCTCCGGTCAACACAGGGGTACATACATTTCCTAATATTGCCATCTTACTATGATTTTTGATTTCCTGACAAAAGTACAAATTCCATTGCAATTCTCCAAGCACTTCCACCACTTCTTTAATCCCGACCGAACAAATCCCTGGTATACACCTTGTTCCTCACATCATCCAGACACCGGTCATACCGGTTGGCGATGATGGCCTGAGAACGCCGCTTGAACACCTCAAGGTCGTTGACCACCACGCTCCCGAAGAACGTGCTGCCGTCCTCCAGCGTCGGCTCGTAGATGATGATCGTCGCGCCCTTCGCCTTGATGCGCTTCATGACGCCCTGAATCGGAGACCTGCGGCGGTTGATAAGGTCCACCTTCTCCGGGATTACGTCCACGGCGGTGACATGGTTGTGCTGGGCCAGCAGAGTGGCGAGGCTCAGGCCCACGTAGCCAGTGCCGGCTACGGCGATGCGGTGTGATTTCATATTGTATCAGTAAGAGGCTATTTGCTCATGTATCCATTCCTTAAGGTCGCAGTACATAGATCTTGATTTAAGCCTGACGTCAGTGATATTTCTGGCATCACGCTCGTCCGCTTCTGAAGGATACAGATACTTAAAACCATTTTCCTCGTAAAAAAGAAGGATCTCCCCTACATTAAGGGCATCTATGACCAAAAAACGACAGCCCGTTTTATTTTCGGGATGAGTCATCCATTTCTTGATGTATTCCAGGACTTGATGACCGATACGCAAACCTCGGTAAGACAAATCTACACCCAACTGTCCAATAAGGACTGCCGGATATGACTGTTTACGTTTTTTGTTAGGTATATTTCTCTGAAGTTTATTTCTCACAGGATTGGTCAATATATTTGTCTTTATACTGTCATTAGACAGAGAGAACATACTGACTATCCTATTTCCGCTCATGCGGTCTATGAACGAGTAGGTCTTGGACATCATCTCATTCTCATACAGAAATGCATCATGATGAAAAAAAGAATCTATTTCCTCGTTGCCGCAACTGAACTTTTCCAATATCAGGCCGGGCACCGGCCTTACTTTATCGCATCTTTTAGATAGATCGAAATCCCAACTCCTCATGCTCTCTCACAAATTTTCTAGATCTGTTTATACACTCATCGATGTCATCATAGAACCCTTCAGGAAGTTCTTTCCATGGCAGACTGTCCACTCTGTCCACCTCCTCTACGAAGCGTCTGGCCGCTTCTCCGGTCAACAC
The DNA here is from genome assembly GCA_018712275.1 of Candidatus Coprenecus avistercoris. Lineage (GTDB taxonomy): Bacteria > Bacteroidota > Bacteroidia > Bacteroidales > UBA932 > Coprenecus > Coprenecus avistercoris. The sequence continues at coordinate 1,348 of DVHI01000097.1, forward strand.
CGGCATACCTTCAAATGCTATTGCCATCTTATTATGATTTTTATTACTCTGCAAATCTAATCATTCCCCCGCAATTCTCCAAACACTTTCACCACTTCTTTAACTACCCACGCGGAAGCGACTGATTACGCGCAATTAAGCACCACCCCTTCCTCCGTCAGCATCAGCAGCGCACCGAGCCCTTCGAGGAGGGAGGCAGCGGCGGAGATATCCGGGGACAATGACAGCTGCCGCTCAAGGGCCGCGCAGGCCTCAGCGAGGGTCGCAGGGTCGTCCAGGCGGCGGGCCAGGATGCGGACGAGGGCGGAAAGGCCTTCCGGGGAGGCTACGGCGGAGGCAGGAGGCAGGGTCGGCCGCCACTCTCCGAAGACGCCGTCGGCATCTCGAGGGCGCACAGGCGCTGCACTGTAATCCATCGCATACATTGTCCGGAGGATTCCGAGAAGGCCGGCGCCACAGCTGTCTCCCGCTGCATCCATTCTCCTCCGACATTCGCTCCATATCCCGTCAGCGGTCTTCCATGCCGCATCATCTACGGGGTACAATGCCAGATAAGCGCTGCAGCCGCGGGCTACGGCGTCCAGTTCCTCGCCGGAAAGGGCACCGGTCCCCCGCTCCGTCACTTCTGAAATCAGCAGACGGAACAGCCTGTCTATTTTCAACCGGAGGGTATCGGGTTCAACGGTCATAACTTGACAAAAAGGCATAATCCTGGCTCCTGAATCATCTTACAAAATAGTGAGATTCAAGGACATACGATAGATATCGCCAAAGATTGCAGTGTATCGTCTCTTGCGAAGAGACGGCACAGTGCAGCGAACGTGCACAGACACAGAGACCTGCGCACTGACACCAGAACGATTTTGGTGACTTTTTGAGAATATTTTGCTAGTGAGACAAATTTTAACTAGCTTTGCATCAATGAAAACGACTCAATGTGCCGTCTCTTCGCAAGATACGGCGCATCTTATTTTACCCCGAACACATCCTCGGGATGGGTGCCGAAGGGCTCGATATGGACGACTATGTCGTAGACCTCGGGGATGCTTTCCCGGATATTCCGCTCGATCTGGTTGGAAAGGGCATGGGCCTGATTGAGGGTCATGTCGCCGTCGGCCTCCACGTCGAGGGTTATCATGTACTTGCCGCCGATGCTGCGGGAGCGGACCCGGTGCGGGTTGCTGATGCCGTCGACCTTGCTTATGGCGTCGAATATCTTCTGATATACCGACACGTCCTTGACTCCGTCCATGAGCTCGACATTGGAGTCCATGAATATCCTGATGGCCGAGCGGATGATGAACAGGCTCACCAGCAGGGCCGTCACCGAATCCAGAACCGGCATGTCCAGGATGAACGAGAAGAAGAGGCCGGCCAGGACGCTCAGCGAGATGATCATGTCGTTGCGCATATTGACCCCGTTGGCCACCAGCATGGACGAGCCGGTACGCTTCCCCACCCTGGTCTGATAGAGCGAGAGCAGCAGCTTGCACACTATCGAGAATACGGTCACGTATATGGCCACAGCTCCGGGCATCACCCTCTCCTCTTGGGAGAAAAGATGTTCCACCGCAGAGATCAGCATCTCCGCCCCGGCGAAGAATATCAGCATCGAGAGTATCTTGGTGGCTATCGACTCCGCCTTTGCATAGCCGTAGACGTATTTCTTGTTGGGACGCCGGCCCATGACCCTGGCCGCCACTATCATCACTATGGACACAGCCACATCCGACGCGGAATCTATACCGTCGCCGACCACCGCGAAACTCCCGCTTATCAGACCGGCCACGATCTTGGCCACCGACAGCAGACCGTTGCCGACGATACTGACATACGACGCCGCCAGTATCTGCCTCTCCACCGATTTATGACTGTCCTTTCCCATATTCTGTTTCCAAGCCCGCAAATATACTCTACCTGCAGAACAAATCCAAAGCCCCGGATATAATCTGCGCAAGTGCGCTCAAAAATCCCATTTCCGCAGATTATGAAATTATATTTTGCGCAAATGGCCTGTGTGGATATATTTGCACGCAGATAAAAACGCGGATATGATTAAAATGACAATAAGAATATCGGCGGCACTCCTGCTGGCCGCCGTGATATTCTCCTGCGGCGGCAGCGGCGGCAGGACTACGGACGGAGAGAGTGTCGGGATGCGGTACGCCCGGTATCTGAGCATCTCCGACTGCAGCGACTACACTGTGGCCGACATCACCAACCCCTGGGACACCACCCGTCTCCTGCACCGCTACATCCTCGTACCGCAGGACTCTCCCCTGCCTCAGGACATACCGCAGGGCACGCTCGTCCGCACCCCCATTGACCGCATCATCGTCTACTCCTCGGTACATGCCTCAATCATAGACGCCCTCGGAGCCTCCGACCGCATAGCCGGAGTCTGCGAGCCGGAGTACATGACCTGCCGGGCCGTGCTTGACGGCGTGGCAGAAGGACGCATCACCGACTGCGGCAGCTCCGTTTCTCCCAGCATCGAGCGGATAGCCGGAGCCGGCGGGCAGGTGATCATCGCCTCCCCGTTCCAGAACGGCAGCTACGGGGCGGCCGGCAAGCTGGGGATTCCCATCATCGAAGCGGCCGATTACATGGAGAACGACCCTCTGGGCCGCACCGAATGGATTCGGCTCTTCGGCCTGCTGCTCGACTGTACCGACCGGGCCGACTCCCTCTTCCGGGCAGCCGAGACCGGATACAACAGCATCAGGGACAGCGTCGCCGGACACATCCGGGACAACGGGGCACACCGCCCCACCCTTCTGGCCGAGCGCAAGTACGGAGCCTCCTGGGACGTCCCCGGCGGAGCCAGCTACATGGTCCGCATCTATACCGACGCAGGAGCCGACTACATCTTCAGCGGCACCACTACTTCCGCCAATGTCAACATGTCCTTTGAGAATGTCCTCCGCGAGGGCATCGACGCCGATATCTGGGTCCTCAAATACTGGAGCCCCCGGCCCATGACCTACGCCTCCCTCGAAGCCGAATACAGCCTCTACTCCCGGTTCAAAGCATTCCAGAACCGACAGGTCTACGGCTGCAACACCTACTCCTCCACCTACTACGACGACATAGTCCTCCACCCCTCATGGATACTCGAGGACCTGGCCGCCGTCTTCCATCCCGACCTCTTCCCCGGCCATGAGCCGCGCTACTTCAAGCCATTGTAGGACAGCAGCTGAGATACCGCCTGCGAGATGCAGGAGACCGTAACCGGAGCGGACGCCGAAGCACCTGAGATTTCCAGGCAGGTAGGCGAGAGACAGCGGACACAGGGTATGCCCTCAGCCGGAAGCACCGGAGTGAAACCGTTGCGGGCCAGGGCATTGGCCATCCAGCGGGCAGTAAGGCTGTCTCCGTCCACTCCGACCTCGGGCCCCGAGACTCCGGTCGAGAGCTGACCCGAGCGCACGTCGAAATTCATCCCGCGCCGCCCGAAGAACGCCTTCAGGCTCCCGTCCAGCACCAGGTCCTCCGGAGAGCCGGAGACCACAGGAGCGTCACCCGAGGGCAGAAGCAGCAGCCGGTCCGAGAATATCAGCGCATTGTCTATATCGTGGGTGGAGAGCAGCACAGCCTTGCCCTGCCTGCGGGCCGTATCGTGCAGCAGCGACATGGTCTCTATCCGGCTGGCCACATCCAGGAAGGCCGTCGGCTCATCCAGCACGATGACCGGACACTCCTGAGCCAGGGCCTTGGCTATCATCGTCCTCTGCCGCTCCCCGTCCGAAAGTTCCGAGACGTAGGAGTCCGCCTTGTGCGCGATACCCACCGCGGACATCGCCTCCGACACCACCTCCCGGTCCCGGTCTCCCAGCCTCCCGAAGAAACCGGTATGAGGCTGCCGTCCCAGGGCCACCAGTTCCCGGACCGTAAGCCCTCCGGCATTGGTCCTCTCTGTGAGCACTACCCCCACTGTCAATGCCAGCTCATGGGAAGAATACTCCGGCAGTTCCCGCCCGAGCACCCGCACGGTCCCGCTTACAGCCGGCTGGAATCCGCACAGGGTCCGCAGCAGCGTCGACTTGCCCGCCCCGTTCAGCCCTATCAGCGAGGTCAGTTCCCCGCGGCGCAGGACGAAATTCACCCGCGGATGCACCGTCTTCCAGCCTTCCTTCCGTCCGCAGCGGTATCCGATGGAGAGGCCGGAGGCTTCCAGCGCAGGAGAAATATTTGAAAGGTCAGTACTCATGCTCAATTGAAATATTGGATGCTCTTACGGTTGACTATGACGTATATGATCACCGGCGCTCCGAACAGCGGAGTCACCGCATTCAGCGGCAGCAGCATCCCCGTCCCGGGTATCACCGTCAGCATATTGCAGGCCAGGGCAATGCAGGCGCCGGAAAGGGCTGTCGCCGGTACCAGCACGCGGTGATCCGAGGTCCCCAGCAGCAACCGGGCAATATGGGGCACGGCCAGGCCGATGAAGGATATGGGGCCGCAGAAGGCCGTCACCACGGCTGTCATCAGACCGGTGCAGACCAGCACGTGGATACGCGCGGCCCGGACGTTGACTCCCAGGTTGGCGGCGTATTTCTCCCCCAGCAGCAGGGCATTGAGCGGCTTGACCAGCAGCAGGGCCCAGACCAGACCGGCACAGGCGGCCGCAGAGAAGAAAGGCAGCTGGGCTGAGGAAACCGAGGAGAAATCCCCCATCCCCCACATCACGAACTGCCGCACCTTGTCGGCCGAGGCATAGTAATTCAATATGGAAATGCAGGAGGACACCAGGTAGCCGACCATGATACCGATGATCAGCAGCATCACATTGCTGCCCACCCTCCGCGAGAAGAATACGATAACTCCCAGAATGGCGCAGGCCCCGGCCATCGCTCCGGCCACCGTGGCCATGTATCCGCCGAAAGAGCCTACGGTGCCTCCAAAGGCCAGCATTATCAGTGCTACACCCAGATTGGCCCCGTCACTTATTCCCAGGATGGACGGCCCGGCCAGGGGATTGTGGAAGAGGGTCTGCAGCAGCAGGCCGCTCACAGCCAGGGCCGCTCCTGCCAGCAGGGCCGTAGCGGCCTGGGGCAGACGCGAGCCGGTGAGGATGATGCTCCAGGCCGGATTGTCCCCTCCGCCTCCCAGGAGGATGTCCAGCACCTCCCCCGGAGGAATCGGCACCGCTCCGTAGAAGAGATTGCCCGCCGCCAGCAGCACCAGCAGCGGCAGCAGCACCAGATATATCCGCCTCTTCCTACTGTCCATTGGCCCTGCGTTTTTTCCTGGCCGCTTTCTTTAGCCTCCGCAGTCTTTCCCTGGCGACCAGTCCCCGGAATTTGCGGCCGTAGATAATTCCGCAGATATAGCGGAAGATGATGATTACCAGGAACAGCAGCAGTATGGAGGATTCATAGAAAAGTCTCTGTGAGATGGTTTCCCTTGCCGTGATCTCCTCCGTATCCATACGGAAAGTACGCCCTACATCATCAGGAGAGAACCTCCACCCGGCCCATTTCTTGACGACTATACCGTTGTGGATAAGCATCACTCCACCATTGGACCTGAGCATCGACACCAGCGTCTTGCTGTCACCGTACACCATGGTCCGCCCGATATCCGGATGCCCGGCTGCAATGGAGTCTATCACCGGATTCATTACCGGAACAGCCGCCCGTGAGATACCGCCGTAGAAAGTAATGGTATCCATACATGCATCCATATTCTCCCAGTAGTCCCCGCTCAGTCTGTCCGGCTCGAGTACCACAAATATGAATACCGGCACTTCGGAATTAATCAGGTCCTCCGTCACTATCTCGCCGTCGGCAGTAGAAAGGGTCATATCGAAAAGCAGGTCCCGCTCGTCACCCAGATACACCGACTCGGTGCTGACATATCTCCAGGAGGTGTCGGGCAGATGCTCCAGGTCGAAATGCTCCTGCCGCCCGTCCTTCTCATAGATGAAGACTGTCTCGAAACTGTCGCTGCCGGAGATTTTTTCCAGACGGGCTGAAAGATTGGATCCCACCCGGAAATTGCCGTACTCCACGAGAGGGATATTGATATAGGAATACAATACACAGAAGAGGGCCAGCACTCCGTAGGTGGCGAGAAAAGCCCATTCGGCCGGGATAGGGGCCACCAGCTTGAAATGCTTGCGGAACAGGAATATCGGGACTATACATATCGTCAGCACCACATTCTTGAAGAAAGTCTCCCACATCGTCAGATGCACCGCCTCCCCGAAGCACCCGCACTCCTCGACGGCATCGTACAGGGCCATGAAGAATGTTAGCACTGTGAAAAATACGATCATCACCAGTCCGGCCCACGAAGCCACCCTCATCCGCACACACATCAGTATCGCAATACCTATAAGGAACTCCGTCAGAGACAGCACCATTCCAAACGCAACAGACCCGAAATCCAGAAAACTCAGATGCAGCACCCTAAGGTACTCATCGACTATCAGTCCTGTTCCGACGGGATCTGTCAGCTTGAAGAATCCCGAAAGAACAAACGTAACTCCGAACACCAGCCGGAAGAGAAACATCAGTATCCGCAACAGCCTCATAGCACTTTCCTTATACGTTCGAAGACTTCCTCCGCCGAAGGCATCTGCCCGTCGGTACCGCAGCAGTCCACCCTCAGGAAGGCGGGATCCTTACGGCAAAGGCGCAGATACACCTCCCGTACCCTCCGCTGGAAATCCAGGTCCGCCTCGTGAATGTCCTGCCCGCCGTGAAGATACTCCCGGTCACTTCCCTCCCGCTGGGCCGCCAGACGGCCGCTCACGAAGGACAGGGGAACGTCCAGGAAAATATTCAGGTCAGGACGGGGAATACCGTACACCTCATATTCTGTCCGAAGGATCCATTCTTCCAATGCAGCTGACTCCTCCGGAGAAGAAAGTTTGGCACATTGAAAGGCAATATTGGAGTACACATACCTGTCCAGCAGGACAGTCCTTCCCTCCTGAAGCCATCGGCGGATGAGGGCAGAGGCATCCCTGCGGTCCTCCGCGAAGAGCAGGGCGACTATCATCGGATGCACATCCTCCATCCGGCCGAACTCTCCCCGGAGGAAGCGGGCAATCATATCCCCGACCACCGGAGCATCGAAGCGTGGAAAATGCAGGTATTCAGGGGCCTGCCCGTCACGGCCGGTAAGGTATTCCCTCACCTTGGCCACCTGGGTTGACTTACCCGAACCGTCGAGACCTTCTATTACTATAAGCATATTGTCCGTTTTTGATGAAACTTTGCAAATGTACAAAATTATAGACTAACTTTGGAATAATCTAATAATCCGCTGAGATTAAATTAGTTGTGCGGATTGTCAAAAAACGAGGTAATGAGTTGGCAACCGTTCTGATTTCTATAGGTTTCAATTCTCCGAATGGGTATTGTTCCCG
>DVHI01000098.1 GCA_018712275.1 Candidatus Coprenecus avistercoris
GTCCTGTAGCTTTGGCTACTTCATTTACGATATCAGCTTTTGTCATTTCTGTAATATATTAATGTTACTAATAATCACTTGCGTGAAATTCAGAGTGCAAAAGTATTCTTATTTTCGACATTTACAAAATATTATTGCAATTTTTTACATATTTTTTTTGGCACAATCATTGACTATAACTACTTCTGCCGGACGCAAACGGCCCGAACAGCCGCATCCTGCCAAAATGGCATAACCGTACTGCGCCCGGCTGACACAAATAGAAGGAAAGACAATTATGAAGCAGACAATAGAAGAATTATTCAGCCCCGCATCCGGAGAAGTGAATATAGTCCCGGTAGTCAGCATCGACACTGTGCAGAAATTGAACGAGAGCGAGCTTCCGGACATCCTGCCGGTACTTGCCCTCCGCAACGCAGTCCTTTTCCCCTCCACGGTCACCCCTATTTCCATCGGAAGGGAGAAATCCATCAAGCTGGTCAGGGACGTATACAAGTCCAGCAAGATCCTGGCAGCCATCTCCCAGAGGGACATCAACGTGGAGGATCCCTCGCTGATAGACCTATATAATATAGGTACGCTGGCACGCATCATCAAGATCATTGAGATGCCGGACGGCACCATAACAGCCATCCTCCAGGGCCTGAAGCGCCTTCGTCCCATAGAGCAGACCGCCTCTGAGCCCTACATGTTCGCCAGGATCAAATACCTGGAGGACACCATGCCCAAGAAAAACGACAAGGAGATGAGCTCCCTGACAGGTTCCGTCAAGGATCTGGCCCTGCACATCATCAAGCTCTCCCCTCACCTGCCGACAGAAGCCTCGTTCGCCATCAAGAACATTGAGGGCGACGAATTCCTAATCAACTTCATCGCCTCCAGCATCGAGTTCGAGGATCCCATGGAGAAGATCAAGCTGCTCGAGGAAGGCAATCTCAAAATCAGGGCAATGAAACTGGTGGAAATGCTGAACCGTCAGATAGAGATACTCAAGCTCAAGGACGACATACAGCGCAAGGTCCGCACCGAGATGGACCAGCAGCAGAGAGAGTACTACCTGAACAATCAGCTCCGTACCATCCAGGAAGAGCTCGGTATGGACGAGGCCCAGGATATCGACGAGCTGCGCCAGAAGGCCAAGAAGAAAAATTGGCCCGAATCCGTGGCCAAGACCTTCGAGAGCGAGGTCCGCAAGCTCGAGCGTTCCAATCCCAACTCCCCCGACTACAACATCCAGTACCAGTACATCCAGTTCATCCTGGACCTGCCCTGGGGAGATATGACCAAGGACAATCTGGACCTCAAGCACGCCCAGAAAGTCCTGGACAAGGACCACTTCGGTCTGGAGACTGTCAAGGAGAGGATAATCGAGTACCTCGCAGTGCTGAAGCTCAAGGGCGACATGAAGTCCCCCATCATCTGCCTCTACGGCCCTCCGGGAGTCGGCAAGACCTCTCTGGGCAAATCCATAGCCAAGGCCCTGGGCCGCAAGTACCAGCGCATCTCCCTCGGCGGACTGCACGACGAGTCGGAGATAAGAGGCCACCGCAGGACATACATCGGTGCGATGCCAGGACGTATCCTCCAGAGCATCAACCGCGCCGGCAGCTCCAACCCGGTAATCGTCCTCGACGAGATAGACAAGGTCAGCCAGGACTACAAGGGAGACCCATCCTACGCCCTGCTGGAAGTGCTCGACCCCGAACAGAACAACGCCTTCCACGACAACTACCTCGACATCGACTACGACCTCTCGAAGGTACTCTTCATCACCACGGCCAACAACATCAGCACTATCCACCCCGCCCTGCGCGACCGTATGGAGATGATATCCGTATCCGGATACCTGGCCGAGGAGAAAGTCAGCATCGCCCAGGGCTACCTGATACCCAAGCAGCTCGAGGCCCACGGCCTGAAGAAGAGCCAGGTACGCTTCCTCAAGGGCTCGATTGAGAAGATCATCGACGAGTACACCCGCGAGTCCGGTGTCAGGGGACTGGACCGGCAGATAGCCAAGATAGCCCGTATCTCCGCCCGCAAGATAGCTACCGGCGAGACCGCGAAGGTCAGCGTCACACCCGAGGTCGTCTTGGAGTTCCTCGGCCTTCCGACCAACTTCCACGACCTTCAGAAGGGCAATGAGGCCCCCGGCGTGGTCACAGGCCTGGCCTGGACAGAGAACGGCGGTGAAATCCTCTTCATAGAATGCTCCGTAAGCGAGGGCAAGGGCGTCCTCTCCTCGACCGGCAACCTCGGAGACGTGATGAAGGAATCGGCGACCATCGCCTTCCAGTACCTCAAGGCCCATCCGGACCTGATCGGACTGACCACCGAGGAGATAATGAAGCACGATATCCACATCCACGTCCCGGAAGGAGCAATCCCGAAGGACGGTCCCTCGGCGGGCATCACCATGGTCAGCGCCATGGCCTCCGCTCTGTCGGGAAAAATGGTCCGCAGCGGCATCGCCATGACCGGCGAGATGACCCTCCGCGGCAAGGTCCTGCCGGTAGGCGGCATCAAGGAGAAAATCCTCGCAGCCAAGCGGGCAGGTATCCACACCATCATCCTCTCCAGGCAGAACGAGAAGGATATCAAGGACATCAAGCCCATCTACATCGAAGGCCTGGACTTCGTCTACGTGGACAATATCTCCGAGGTTCTGAAATACATATTCAGCTAAGGACTATGGAAGTCAGGATAGAAGAATCGTGGAAAGCGGTGCTCCGGGAAGAGTTCGACAAGGAATATTTCGCCCGGATCTCCGCTTTCCTGCATCAGGAGAAAAGGGAAGGTAAGACTATCTACCCTCCCGGACCTCTCATTTTCAACGCATTCCAGCTGACACCCTTCGACAGGGTAAAAGTAGTGATCCTGGGCCAGGACCCCTATCATGGTCCCGGCCAGGCCCACGGCCTGTCATTCTCCGTTCAGGACGGAGTGGCACTGCCGCCCTCCCTCCAGAACATCTACAAGGAGATAGCCGCCGATACCGGCTGCATCCCCCCGTCCAGCGGCAACCTCGAGCGGTGGGCCCGCCAAGGCGTATTTCTCCTCAATTCTGTCCTGACCGTCAGGGCCGGCTCCCCCACCTCCCACAGCGGAATAGGCTGGCAGACTTTCACCGATGCGGTCATCAAGACCATATCCGACCGCAAGGAGTGCGTTGTCTTCATGCTCTGGGGCAATTATGCCCGCAGCAAGAAACCGCTGATAGACAGCAGCAAGCACTTAATCCTGGAAGCCGCCCATCCCTCTCCCCTGGCCCGCGGGGCCTTCTTCGGCTGCCGCCATTTTTCCAAAGCCAACAATTTCCTCATAGCCTCCGGACAGACTCCCATTGCCTGGTAGGTTATTTTTTCCTATTTTTGACAGATTTTTAAAACAGACTCTGAATATGAATATAGCTGTAATCGGCAGCGGATACGTAGGACTGGTATCCGGCACATGTTTCGCGGAAATGGGCGCTAACGTATGGTGTGTGGATGTGGATTCCCAGAAAATAGAGAACCTCCGGAAAGGTATCCTGCCCATTTACGAGGACGGCCTGCAGGATCTGCTGGACAAGAATGTGGCGGACGGCAGGCTGCATTTCGCGACATCTCTCCGGGAGTGCATCGACATGGTGGAGATAGTTTTCATCGCAGTAGGGACTCCTCCCAGCGAGGACGGCTCGGCGGATGTGTCCCACGTAATGGATGTTGCGGAGGAATTCGGAAGATGCATCTCCAGATACACTCTGCTGGTCATGAAAAGCACGGTACCGGTAGGTACATGCTTCAAAGTCCGGGAGGCAGTCCGCAGGGAACTGGAGTCCAGGGGCGCCGACATTCCCTTCGACATAGCCTCCAATCCTGAATTTCTCAAGGAAGGCGTGGCCATCAAGGATTTCATGACACCGGACAGAGTTGTCATAGGCATTGAGAGCGACCGCGCCAAATCTCTGATATCCTCTCTCTACCGGCCATTCCTGCTCAACAACTACCGGGTGATATTCATGGACATACTGTCAGCCGAGATGACCAAATACGCATCCAACGCGATGCTGGCCACCAGAATCAGTTTCATGAATGAGCTGGCCCGCCTCTGCGAGCTGACCGGCGCCGATGTCAGCAAGGTGCGCACCGGTATGGCGGCGGACAGCCGGATAGGCTCCAAGTTCCTGTATCCAGGGTGCGGATACGGCGGCTCATGCTTCCCCAAGGACGTAAAGGCCCTCGTCGGCACAGCTGCCGCCTACGGCTACAGGATGAGAATCATCAGTGCGGTGGAAGAGGTCAATATCGAACAGAAAAGAGTCGTATTCGAAAAGCTCAAGGAGGCGTTCAACGGCTCCCTGGAAGGCAGGACCATTACCCTGTGGGGCCTGGCCTTCAAGCCCAGTACCGACGACATGAGGGAGGCGCCGTCCATAGTCACCGTATCCCTGCTCAGAGAGGCCGGGGCCAGAATCAGGGTATTCGACCCGGCGGCAATGCAGACGGCCGGGAATATATTCGGAGATACCGTCACCTATTGCAGCGATATGTACGACGCAGCCACGGGGGCCGATGCAGCAGCACTCCTGACCGAGTGGAAACAGTTCCGGATACCGGACTGGAACAGGCTGAGAACCATCATGAAAGGCCACGTCCTGGTAGACGGAAGGAATATCTACAATCCGGAAGAACCGATGTCCGCCGGATTTGACTACTACTGCATAGGCAGCTCTCATGAAAGTATGAGCAGACGGTAGAGTCCCTCGAAGAGGGAAATCAGGCCCAGGACCATAATAACGACACCGGCCACACGGTTGATCATGATCAGCTGACGCAGACGCAGCTTGTTCCTGAACAGGTTGATGGACGTAGACAGTACATGCCACCACAGGGTGGCACCCGCGAACACTCCCGCCAGAGTAACGGCTATCCTTTCCAGTGGTTCCGCCTCGGAACGGCTGATGCCGATAAAAGCGAAGAGGCCGAGCATGAGGAAGAATGCACCCGGATTGGTTATTGTCATCAGCACAGTGGAGAAGAAATCCTGCCAGTAATGCCGGTTGCCGGACTTCACCCTGCGGATCTGCTTGACCGGATTGGTCATGAAAAGCTTTACTCCGAAAATCCCCACTATTATTCCTCCGGCGATCATCACCAGATACCGGTAGTCTGACAGGAGCTGCTGGACATAGGAGATACTGAGGAGGGCCACCGCCGCGAATATGGTGTCAGACAGCGCCGCTCCCAGACCGGTTATAAAACCGGAGTTACGTCCCTTGCTGAGAGTCCTCTGAATGCACAGCACCCCTATCGGTCCCAGCGGTACCGACGCGAATAATCCGACGATTAGTCCCTTGATCAGTTCCAGCAGCATAATTTCACTGTTCTACAGCGTTTTCTGTTTCTTCCGATCCAAGATAATACTCGAGCAGCACACTCAGCACATCCGGATTGATATCCTTGGCCTGGGTCCTTTTCTCCGAGTCCAGCAGATAGACGGCAGGAACATCCAGCAGGTCGTACTTGCCGAACATGCCGGAGGCGCGCTTGCGGTCCCAGAGGTCTGTCCACCCCGCGCCATTGTCCTTCACGGACTTCTTCCACGCCTTGTCCGTCCCGGTATAGACCGCTACGAAATGAACGTCGGAGGGGTCGTACTGACCGGCCATCTTGAGCAGTTCCTTGGTTACTGCGCGGCAGAGGGCACAGTCCAGGCTATAGAAATACAGCACGGTATACTTGGCCTCCACATCGTAGATATGGAATTTTTTATTCTTAAGCGTCCGGAGTTCCAGATCCTCGGCAGGCTCTCCGAGAGGGTTGCGGTAGAACATCAGCACTCCCAGCGCCGCCTGGTCTATGAAATCGGCAGGCGAGTCAAAATCAGCCCTGATGACACTGCCGTGAGTCTCACCGACATTGGTAAAAGTCACCGTCTCCCACATCTCGGGCATACTGGCGATATATTTGTTGGCCAAATAAGCGGCTCCCTGCTGGAGAGGATAACTTGGACTCGTCTTAAGATACTGATACAGGGTATAGAACAGCTCGTGAAAGAACTCCGGGTTATCCTTGGAGTCCTGAAAGAAAGTGTCTATTTCCTTGGTAATCAGCGTTGTATCCGAAGTATTGGCCAAGGGTGAGAAAATCTGCTCGAATATCATCTCCGTAGGGTTGAGCTGACTTTCCTGCACCTCCACCACCTGGCCGAGGGCCGTAGGAGTAAGATCCCTGCCTATAATCACCCCGTTCCGGTCGAGAAGGAAAAGTTTGGGCGTAGTCACCACTCCGTACTTGGTTACGAATCCGGAGGTCATGTCCGGATCCCAGAGGTGCGTGACACGGACATTGGCAGGAAGGGAAAACGGAGCGACAGCCCTCTGAATATATCCCATCCACCGGTCCCTGTCATCCTGCGTATAGATCATGTACACGGAGAAATTGATGCCAGCGCTGCTGCGGATCATATACTGCATGAGAGCAGGCGTCGTACGGATACATCCGGGACATTCGTCATCGTAAAAATACAGTACGGTATAATCCTGATCTCCGGGCCGGATATCCACCATCGTACCGGAAGGGTCCTGCAGTGTCAGTTCCGGAGCCTGCATTCCGATGAGAGAACGCCGGTTGGACTCGGCAAAGAGCTTCATCTCCAACATCTTTTCCTCATCCGGGACAGTGTAGCCGCCATTGATGAAGTAGGTATCGGCAATATATACCGCCACCTCGTCATAACCCATAATCTTCGAATTGCGGTAATAGTTGTACATATAATACGCTATCCTCGCCGTCTCTTCCGGGCTCTTGCCCGTCCGTATGAATGCATCGGCACGGCTTATAATATCGGACGGCTGCTGACCGTCAAATACCTTCATAACCATATTGATGTCTTCCTGTGTCAGGCCCTGGTCCTGAAGGGTATCGGCAGCTGCAGCTTCAGTCTGGGCGGCAGATGTCAGAGGATGGAAAAGCAGAGCAGCTCCGAGCAGGAGCGCGGCTGTGATATTGGATATTCTCATATTGTCTTATTTAGATAATCTTCTATTCTGATATTGGTGGGCATGAACGGAGCCGCATCTCCCCCATTGATAATGACATCCCTCACTACCGTAGAGGATATGAAGGAATAACTGTGCGAGGCAGGGATGAACACAGTCACCGTCTCCGGCTGCATCTTTCTATTAGCCTGCGCTATCACCGACTCCAGTTCGAAATCGGTGGTAGTACGCAGCCCCCTGATGATAAAACCGGTATTTTTCTCCCGGCACAGATTCACTGTCAGTCCCGTGTAAGACAGGACTTCTATGTCGGCTCCGCTCTCTATAAGCGGACGCACGGCATCCTGAATCAGCGCAACTCTGGTCTGCGGCGGCAGAAATCCATGCTTAAGATGGTTGTAGCCTACTGCAATATAGATCTTGTCAAAAAGTTTCAGAGCAGACCGAAGGACATCCATGTGCCCGAGCGTAAAAGGGTCGAATGACCCGGGGAATATGGCGGCTTTTCTATCCGGTTTCATCGTCATGCACAAAATTTATTACAAACAACAAATATACATCAAATTTTCCAATATTCCCCCAAAGGTCAGAAAGGTGGAGACCACATGTATGTAACCGGAGCGAAGCGACCAGCCCCCTTTCCTGAGGAAAGGGCGGGGAGATAGGGTTGAAAAGGTGCGGACCCCTGTCCGCCCATCTCCACAAAAAAAGCCGCGAAGAGCGGCCTTTTTTGTGGAGATGGGCGGACTCGAACCGCCGTCCAAACACAGCACCCGAGTGCTTTCTACATACTTATTCTGCCATTGATTTTCGGGAAGCAGCTGCGGACAGACGCGCCACTGAATCCCTATCCCCTGAGTCTTAAGCCGCCTTAAGGGAGTCAGCGACCGCATCCCGCTTTAATGATACCCCGTATGCCGGACATAGCAGGCGGAAAGCCCGGCGGGATACTCGTCGCTATCGCCCTTGGCGACCGCGATTAAGGTAGTAAACCCAGTTTACTTACGCAGCGAGTGCATAGTTGTTGTTGCCAGTTATGGCTTTGTAACCTTGATGACGGGGTGGGTCACCTGCCCCGGTATGCTTACAGTCCGATGTCTTGTGCTGTCAAAACCAAAACATCCCCATAATCTCCTGCAAAGATAGCGAAAAAACGTATCCAATCAAGATTTTTTCAAAGTAGGATATGCAATCCTCTCGTGATACACCTGCTCAAGACGTTCCTTGAACATCCGTTTGACAGCTTCTACCTCCTTGATGGAGATATCGGCCTCTACTAGCTGGGAATCTGAAAGCCGCTTGCTTATAATGGAATCCACAAGGGAGGATATACTCTCAGCT
>DVHI01000099.1 GCA_018712275.1 Candidatus Coprenecus avistercoris
AAAAAGTTTACTTGCCGGCATCTGCCAGTTCTCCGTCCGAATATCAACATTTTGCAATTCGGCGGTCGGTGTGTGCCGAATTGGCTCAACAAATTCGGCGGACAGTGTGTGCCGAATCTCGCTATGAGACACAATATATTGTGCAACTGGAGATTGCAGCTGAGGATAAACCTGATACAGCCGTCTGAACTCCCTGAATCTGCGTTCAGTCAGTCCTTTCGTATTCAACTTAAGTTCCAGTTTCTTCAGCAACTGCTCACCGTATGCGGCCCTATCCTCTCCATTCTGCTCAAACTCCACTATATAATATCCGATCAACCAGTTTCTTGCAGTCAGAGAAAGATTGACGGCATGTGCCGCCTGTGCCTGCAATGCATGTTGTACCGTGTCAATATGACTTACTAATGATTCAAAATTCATACGTCGTTTTATTTCAATAAGTTAACCAGCTCTTTCTTCATCTCGTCATCGATTGCGCGGTAACGGGCAAATACCCGGCTTACTTCCTTATGTCCGCTCAATGCGCCTACTAAGTTAGGGTCTTTTACCTGTTTGTACAAATTCCCGGCGAAAGTTCTGTGGTCAAATGCACGGGGTGATGACCGTCGCAGACCGTTTCATCCGCCGGACTTCGGAATTTTGCAAAAATCCGGTTCCCTGCTGCCGACCTGACTGATTTGCACTATCTTTGTACAAATACCGGCAGCACTTATGGAAACATCATTTACAGGACATATAGTGGATATCGCAGGAAGGCGGACATATCCGGGGACAATTATATGCAGGGAAGGCAAAATACTGAAAATAAGGAAGGTGGATGAGGTCCGCGAAGGAGCGCCGTATTATCTTCCGGGGCTTATGGATGCGCATGTACACATAGAAAGCTCGATGATGACTCCCGTCAATTTCGCTAAGGCAGCGGTTGCTCACGGGGTTGTCGGTGCGGTAAGCGATCCGCACGAGATAGTCAATGTCCTCGGTACGGACGGGCTGGACTTCATGGTCCGCAATGCCGGATGCACACGGTTCAATGTCTGCTGGGGCCTGCCGTCATGCGTGCCGTCGTCCTGCATGGAGAGCGCCGGGGCAGAAATAGATGCTGCTGAAACAGCGGAACTGATCAGACGCAAGGACATATCCTACCTCTCCGAGATGATGAACTATCCCGGCGTCTTATGCCGTGATGCGGAAGTTATGGGCAAAATAGCCGCGGCCAGGGCGGCAGGGAAACCTGTGGACGGACACGCCCCCGGCCTTACCGGAGAAGATCTGGCAAAATACGTCTCAGCCGGAATCTCCACCGATCACGAATGTGCCACGCTGGAAGAGGCACGCCGGCGTGCTGCCCTCGGCATGAAGGTAATCGTCCGCGAGGGAAGCGCCGCCAGGAATTTCGATGCCCTCGCCCGGATTATCTCCGAAGCACCGGACATGACGATGCTCTGCTCGGACGACAGACACCCGGACGACCTGATGCAGGGCCATATCGACGCAATGGTCAGGCGCGGGACAGCATTGGGGATCTCAATCTGGGACATGCTGAAAGCGGCGGCCGTCAATCCCGTACTGCACTACCGGATAGGCTCAGGACTTATGAACCCGGGGGACAGAGCCACATTCATCGCCGTGGACAATCTTACGGACTTCAATGTACTTCAGACCATTATGGACGGCCTGGTGGTCTACAGTGCAGCTGACGGAGGTCTGGACAGACAGGCCCTGATGCTTGCAGAGCCGTCCTCGGAAATGCCCAACCGCTTTGAAGCCCGCAGGATCAGCGAGCCGGACATTGCCATAGGTTATGGCCCAAATGCCAGAGTCATCACCGCCTATGACGGAGAGCTCTTCACCGGCAGGGAAGAAATCCCCGCAGAGGGACTGTCAGACCCTCAGATCCAGAAAATAGTCGTCTACAACCGCTACGGCCACAATTCTCCGAAGACAGGCTATATCAAGGGTTTCGGTCTGGTGAAAGGTGCCATAGGCTCATCCGTAGCGCACGACAGCCACAACATAGTGGCAGTAGGCAGCTCAGATGCGGATCTGGTCAGGGTCATAAATGCGATCATCGATGCCAAAGGCGGTATAGCCGTTTCGGACGGCCGGGACACTGACATCCTCCCCCTGCCGATAGCGGGGCTTATGTCCGGTCTGGAAGCCGATGAATTATCCGCCAGATATAAAGAACTTGACCTGAAGGCCAAAAGACTGGGATGCCGGTTTCACGCCCCCTTCATAACCTTGTCATTCATGGCTCTTCCCGTCATTCCCTCACTCAAGCTCACGGATATGGGGCTTGTGGATGTGGATAACTTCTGCTTTACAGAAGTGCTGTACTGACAGCCTCCAACAGGCACAGAGCCTTGCGGTGCTTGTCGTTGATGCGGGCCAGACGCTCCGCCTTTTCAGTGTCACCGTCCTCCACAGCCTGTGCATAGGTCCGCAACCCCCTTTCGAGATTGTGCCTGAGGTCGTTCATCTTGACGTGAATGGCCGTGATGTTGCCAGACGCAGCAATTCTCCGCACATAATCGAAGTAGTCCTCAGTCTTAGCGTGCGTAAGCAGCTGAAGTGCGGCAAGCACATCCTCATCGACCCCTCTGCCGCGCAGTTCATCCAGAGTCAGCTCCGAATCCTCCACCACATCATGCAGAAAACCCGTCTTGGTCTCAGCATCATTACAGCCCATAAGCCCCACGGCGACCGGATGCAGGACAGCCGGCCTCCCGTCCAGGTCCTTCTGCCCCTCGTGCGCCTCTATCGCAATCCGCAATGCCTCTTCTACTATCATATCGTCCACAAAACTCTTACTGTCATACAGAAACGGCATACTGACTCCGGCGGACCACCGCGACGTATATCAGCAGCACGACATTCATCAGCAGGGCATAGATGATGGCGGGTATGGCCATCTCGCCGCTGTTGAAGATGAAGGGGGAGAATGCTATGGCTATCGCCTGGGCGGCATTCTGCATCCCGACCTCTATGACGATGGTGCGGCGGACTGCGGGCGTGAACTTCCAGAGGCGGGACAGGAGGGAGCTGCACATCATGGCCAGGAGAATCAGGGCGGCTGTCGCAAGCCCCAGCACTGTGAAATTGTCCACTATCTCCTTTGTATACTGCAGGAAAAATACCAGTGCGAGGAACATCAGGGCCGGAAACGCCGCCTTGCTCAGCACCTTATGCACCTTCTCGGCCGCCATCGGGATGAAATGGCGGAAGGCCGCCCCGGCAAGTATGGGCACGAAGAGCAGCACCAGATTCTGCAGCAGCAGCTTACCCACGGGCAGATGGACCTCCACCCCGGACTGCTGTGAGACGAAGACAGAGGCCAGATCCATTATCAGAGGCAGGGTGAACAGGGTTATCACGCTGCTCATAGCGGTCAGCGTCACGGACAGGGCGACATCCCCCCTGGCCAGCATGGAGAATACATTGGAGGAACTGCCGCCGGGACAGCAGGCTATGAGCACCAGCCCCATGAAATAGACCGGACTCAGCCCCAGGGCCCAGCCCACGCCGAAGGCCAGCAGCGGAAGCACGATTATCTGCCCTACCATCCCGGCCACCACGGCCTTGGGATTACGGGCCACATCCACGAACGACTTGACTTTCAGGTCTGTCCCGAGCAGGAACATCAGCACGATAAGAATCGGCATTACTATCCACACAGTATTCATGGCGCAAATGTAATATTTTTTGCCTATCACCGCATTTTACCAACAAATAGGGATAAACAGCAGAAAATCCGGCAAAAAAATCTCTATTTTTAGCGATTGTGCGGCAAAAGGCATTGCCCTACTTTTGCAGCGCAATGAGAAACATCTATCTTACCATAAGACGCTGCGCTCTCATAGGGACCTGCATACTCATGCAGCACATCTCAGCCTCGGCGCAGGAAATGACCGGCATATCCGGGAAAATCATCTCCGCCGAAGACCGGAGCGCAATAGATTTTGCCGACATCTATCTTAAAGAGACGACGTACGGGTGCATCACGGACGAGAAGGGTACTTTCCGGCTGGAAGCGCCTCAGGGGACATATACTCTCGCAGTAGCCGCAATAGGATACGGGACATACGAAATGGCAATAACCCTGAGCGGGCGGGACACCACCCTCAGGACCATAGCCCTGAAACCGGCCAGGAACCAGCTGGACGAAGTAGTGGTCATGTCCGAAAGGAAGAGCCACGTCCGGCAGTCGGCATTCAACGCCGTAGACCTGAGTGTCAAGGAGATGCACAACAGCAGCAAGAGCCTCGGCGAGGCGTTGTCCCAGCTTCCGGGCCTGAAGCTCCGGGAATCCGGAGGCGTGGGCTCGGACGCACAGCTGACCCTCGACGGCTTCTCCGGGAAGCACGTCAAGGTGTTCATCGACGGAGTGCCGCAGGAGGGAGCCGGAACAGCGCTGGACATCAACAACCTGCCAGTGAACTTCGCAGAGCGCATAGAAGTCTACAAGGGAGTAGTGCCTGTAGGGTTCGGCTCCGATGCCTTAGGAGGCGTAATCAACATCGTGACCAAAAAACGGCGGCACGGCTGGAGTCTGGACGCATCCTACAGCTACGGCTCGTTCAACACACACAAGTCGTACGTCAATTTCAGCCACACCCTCCGGAACGGACTCACCTACGAGATAAACGCCTTTCAGAACTACTCGGACAACAACTACTGGATAGACAACTACATCACTGAGTTCGGAGACGACGGCATATCGGAGAACACCGACCGCAGCAAGATCTACCACGTCCGCCGCTTCAACGACCGGTTCCACAACGAGGCCGTAATCGGAAAATTCGGAGTGACCGGAAAGTCCTGGGCGGACCGGCTGATGCTCGGATTCAACTACTCGCACTTCTACAAGGAGATACAGACCGGAGTCTACCAATACATCGTATTCGGCCAGAAACACCGCAAGGGGCATTCCCTCGTTCCCTCCCTGGAGTACAGCAAACGGAACCTGCTCACCGAGGGGCTTGATGTCATGCTGAACGCCAACTTCAACCACAACACCACCATGAACATCGACACCTCCTCCTTCAAGTACAACTGGTTAGGAGACCGCAAATACACCGGAAGCCGGGGCGAGCAGTCCTATCAGGACAACCGCTCCCTGAACACCAACTTCAACGCCACCTTCACTGCCGAATACCGGCTGAAAAAAGCCCACACCTTCACACTGAATCACGTCTCCAGCACATTCCGCCGCACCACCCGATCCAAGGTGGACGGCAGCCAGCAGCTGTCGGACTTCAGCATTCCCAAAGTGACCAGAAAGAACATAACCGGCCTGTCGTACAGGCTGATGCCGTCCAGGAAATGGAGCGTCACCGCATTCGGCAAATACTACAACCAGTACAACCGGGGTCCCGTCTCCCAGAGCAGCGACGGAGTGGGCAACTACGTGGAGATGAGCCGCACCACCAACGCATTCGGCTACGGAGCGGCCGGTACATGGTTCATCATCAAGGGCCTGCAGGTCAAGCTCTCATACGAGAAGGCCTACCGCCTTCCCACCACCGACGAACTGTTCGGCGACGAGGACCTGGAAGCCGGCAAGACCGACCTGAAACCCGAGAACAGCAACAATGTAAACCTCAACCTGGGCTACAGCCGCCACTTCGGCGAGCACTTCGTCAATGCGGAGGGCACCCTGATATTCCGCGACACCAAGGACTACATCCAGCGCGGCCTGAGCACAGTCAGCGGCATGAGCTACGGCTTCTACGAGAATCACGGAAGGGTGAGGACACAGGGGTACAACATCTCCGCCCGATACGGCTGGTCCCGCTGGCTGAGCATCGGAGGCACCTTCAGCAACATCAATGTCCGGGACCATGAACGGTATGTAGCCGGAAACACCCTGCAGGAGAGCGAGACATACGGACAGCGCATGCCCAACCAGCCGTATATGTTCGCCAGCTTCGACGCCACATTCACCTGGCATGACCTGTTCGCAGACGGCAACACCCTGACCGTCGCATACGACGGATACTATCAGCACGCATTCCCGCTGTACTGGGAACATTTCGGAGACCCCGCCTCCAAGAGCGTCGTACCCGACCAGCTCTCACACAACCTGAGCATCAGCTACTCCCTCCAGAACGGAAGATACAACATATCCCTGGAATGCCGCAACTTCACAAACGAGAAGCTGTACGACAATTTCAGCCTCCAGAAGGCCGGACGCGCCTTCTACGCCAAGGTACGCGTATTTTTCGGAAGCAGACATTAATATTAATTTAAATTATAACACATGAAGAAAAGAATTTTCTCAAAGGCGCTTTTACTAGCCATCCCCGCAGGCCTCCTGCTGGCAGCAGCATGCGAAAAGACCCCCACCCCTGACCCCGATCCCACTCCGGAGCCCGGAACCGAAGCCATAAGCCGCTACGTCATAGTAGCACAGGCCGGCAGCCAGGACCAGTCCGCCTCCTACCTTATATCATCCGAATCCCTGGACGAAGGAAGCGTCACCCCTCAGGGCAACGGCTGGGAGACTCAGTCCGCCTCCAACTGGATATACTACGGCGAACGCTATCTTTTCGGATTCCAGTACAATGACGGAAACCAGGGCACAGGCTTCTCCTTCAAGCTGGGAAGCGACGGCAAGGTAACCGAGGACCGCCAGTACACCTTCAACCGCACCACCACCTACGGCACCTGGGGGGACAATGTCATCACTGCCTCGACCAACGCCGGCAACAACGAGCAGGACGCCGAGGGCAACTATGCCTACTACCTGCAGTTCAACTATCTGAGTGTGAATGACGGCAGCAGTACTACCGGAAGCCACATAGCCGAGAACTTCCTGGGCAACGGCGAGCGTGTGAGCTTCGCCGGTTTCGTAGAAGCCAACGGCAGGCTATACACATCGGTAGTTCCTATGGGCATGAGCCACTACGGCGTGAACACCTTCCCCTGGGCCATCCAGGATCCCGGCTATGTGGCCAACGGTGACGGCGGAAGCGGCTCTGGAGCATACACAGCAGGCATGATACCCACGACCCAATATCCGGACAGCGCCTTCGTAGCCATCTACAGCGGGGACAATTTCGACGAGACACCGGTCATAGCCCGCACCGGCAAGATAGGCTTCGCCAGCGGCCGCATGCGCTCGCAGTATTACCAGACTATCTGGGCCGCCGACAACGGAGACCTCTACGTCTTCTCCCCCGGCTACGGACGCACGACCACCACACCCGTGACTAACAACGACGGAAGTCAGTTCGACCGCGTACAGGGCAAGCTGCCCTCAGGCGTGGTACGTATCAAGGCCGGCGAAACGGATTTCGACCCCTCCTACTATGTCAATATCGAAGAGCTGGGCAACGGCAACCCGATGTTCCGCTGCTGGCACATCAGCGGAGACTGGTTCCTGCTGCAGATGTACAGCGAGGGTGCCGACAGCATGAGCGGTACCAGCGCTCCCCGCAACGAGCTGGCAGTCTTCAAGGGTGAGGAAGGCACTCTGACCGTAGTCACCGGACTGCCCGACGCCTCCGTCCTCTCCAGCATCGGCACACCGTACAGTGAGAGCGGCATCGCCTACATTCCCATCACCACCACTGACGGAAGCGTTCCGACCATCTACCGCATAGACGCAGCCACCGCTGCTGCCGAGCCCGGTCTGACAGTCAGCGGGGCCAACTCCGTATCCGCTTTGGGCAAACTCTCCACATCGGCAGAATGATGAGAAAACTGTTCCGAAACATACACCTCTGGCTGTCGCTCCCGCTCGGACTCATCATCTCCGTCATCTGCCTGTCCGGCGCTTCGCTCGTGTTCGAGCGGGACATCACCCATGCACTCCAGAGGGAGCTGTACAACGTAACTCCACCTTCGGAGGGAGCAGAACAGCTCGCTCCCTCCGAGCTGGAGGCAGCCGTCCTGACCTGGGCAGCCGACTCGCTCACGCTCAACACCGTCCGCCTCCAGGACAATCCCCGGAAAGCCGCCCTCGCCACATTCCGCGAGACCGGCAAGAGACAGCTTTGCGTAGATCCGTATACGGGAGAGGTAAAAGGCTGGGCAAAATCATACGAATTCTTCAGGACCATGAGGCTGCTGCACCGCTGGCTGCTGGACCCGCCTGCATCCAAAGGTGAGAAATCGGTCGGGAAAGTCATCGTAGGCGTAACCACCCTGACGATGACCGTCATCCTGATAAGCGGCATGATCATCTGGATACCGAAAAACCGGAAGGCCCTGAAAAACCGCCTCAGCGTATCCTGCACCATGGGCTGGAAGCGCTTCCTGTACGACAGTCACGTGAGCATCGGCTTCTACTGCACCCTCCTCCTGCTGCTCATGGCCCTCACCGGGCTCACATGGTCATTCGGCTGGTACCGCGAAGCCGCCTACTCCCTGACCGGAGACATGGAGCCGCAGGCCGCCAGACGGCTGTTCTACTCCCTGCACACCGGCAGCTGGGGAGGCATAGTCACTAAAATCCTCTACTTCATCGCTGCCCTCCTCGGAGGTCTTCTCCCGCTGAGCGGCTACTGGCTGTGGTGGAAACGCATACGGCGCAAGGCCGCATCCACCGGAAAGGCAGAGTCTCAGTCGCAGAGCACCTCGAAAGTATAGGTCTGTCCGGGCTCGAAGGCAGGGTCGTAGAGCAACAGGAAGTTCTCATCTACGACAATATGGCGGGTCTCGCCTTCGGGCAGGACGGGGTTGCTCAGACGCTGAGGGAAGAAATAGCTGAACGGCAGGTCGAGGACATGCTCCTCCTTGAAGCCGTCGCCCTGCATCCGGCGGAGGCTGAAATCAGGGGAGGTCTCCACGGTAATCACACAGCGGCGGGAGGCTCCGGTGGCAGCAGCCTCGTCCCGGCTCAGACGCTCAAACTCCGAGGTCACGGTAAAATCGCTCTCGCCCTGCACCTCCTGCATCCGCACATTCCACTTCGGGTCGCCGTAGTAGGCCAGCACATCGCGGTCATGCCAGAAGCCGAGCCAGAAAAACGCCTCGTCCTCAGTGAGTCCGCGGTCCCCTGCCAGACGCTCCAGCACGGGAGTCAGAGTCTTGAAATAATTGGTGTCGTAGTCGAAGGGCAGCACCGTAAGCGAGTCACTCCACTCCTGCATCTGAGCCATCATATCCTGCTGGTTCATGTAGAACGCCTCGGGGACGGAATAGCGTCCGGGATTGGTAATCAGATATTTCAGACCGCCCCAGCCGTTGCGGCCGTACCAGGTGGTCACCACGTAGCCCACGAAGGTAGCGGCTTTCTGGCTGTTCATCCAGGCCGCAGCCATACTGTTGCGGGTATTGTTCATATTGCCTATAAGACAGTTGCCTATGGGAAGATACACCATCCGGCTGTCGCGGTCCTCCACGAAGCGCTGCTCTCCCGGATAGTCCACATACAGACGGCCGTCGCGGCAGCGGAGGTTGCCCACGGAGCCGGGCATCTCCAGATTGTTCTCTGTGGCGTGCGAGGCCGTCACCACTAAGTCCGGCTCATAGCCCTCGTAGTACTCTAAGAACTGCCGCAGCACATCCGGCACATCCTTCCCGAAGCGCTTCTCCACGAACCTGCGTATCCGCTCATTGGCCCCGGTCATATCGGTCCTGTACTCTATCTCACTGTATGTCAGCGAGCTCTCCCCAGCCTTCTTCTCTCCGCGCATCCCTACCTGATGGTCATCCACGAAAGCGTAGGCGTCAAACCACTTGGCGGCCTCCAGTTCCTTTATGCTGGCCACTCCGGTACGGATTACCATCGGCTCCTGCGCATCGTCCACCATCCTCTGCGCACCCGCAGCATCATAACCGGTGATTATTCCCCAGAGGAAATCCGCATACGGGTCCTCATCCATCCTGCGGCTCATCTGATTAAGGGCAATGACATAGTCACGGCCGATATTCTCCGGCACGTCCACCACCGCCACATACCTGGGAGCCACCTCCCTCAGCCGGGCCTCCAGCTCCATCGGACTCTCCTCGAAGCGCAGCACCACAGCATGATGACGCTGCTGCAGGGAAGACACCACGCCCTCCCATGCCTCCGCCTCCTCAGCAAAAGCCGCCGGCGCCAGCACCGCGTAAGAATCCGGTTCAACCTCAGAAGTACATCTGCTAACAGCAACTACAAACAGGGCGCAAAGAGCCGCCCCCAAAGGAAAAAATATTCTTTTCATAGCATCAATGCAAAATTTTCACAAATATAGCCTACTTCAACAGATAGAAACAGGAAGTAGTGTAGAAATTGCGCAGCCAAGGGATGCCGCCCATCAGACGGGGGAGGCGGCGGGGCCTGAGGCCGAACTTGGCCTCGTAGTGCGGGTTGATCAGCCACAGGCGGCGGTCGATCTTCTGCAGACCGGAGCGGCGCACAAGGCGCTCGAAGAGCTCTATCGGAGTAGCCGTCCGCTTGATTTCCAGGAACCCGGCGACAGCCGCGGGACTCTCACCGCCCCGTTCCAGGATCCTGCGGTACAGCCCGGCGGGCAGCAGGTGAAAATACGGAAGGCGGGCCAGCCGGCGGTTGGTACACATCTGCTGGTGGCCGCCGAAGGGCATCTGCCATGCGGGAAAGGCGATGAAAGCGAGGCCGGTGCCGAGTTTCAGATACGCCCTCACGCGGCGCATGAACTCCTCCTTGTCCCCGATATGCTCGATGACGTCATGACAGACAATCAGATCAAACTGTCCCTCCAGTTCCTTAACCGCAAAAATATCCGAGGCCAGGAAGCGCCCCTGCACCCCTGCCCCGGCGAAAAACTGCTCTGCGGCCCTTATTTTATCCTCGGACAGATCTACTCCGAGCACGGAGCAGCCGGCCTCGGCAAAAGGCAGCAGATTGCCTCCCTCTCCGCAGCCGATCTCCAGGACATTGACCCCCTCACCTATCTTCATATACTGTGACAGATAGGGGATGTAGTACTTCCGGCTCGTAGCGGCCAGCTGGTCGAAATACTGTCTTCTGTCCCGGGCCATGATTTCAGAGATTTAGATAAAACGGACGTAGTCGGCCTTGCGGGGAGCGGCCACAGGCTCCTTGCTGTCCTGAGGATAGCCGAGGACGCAGTGTCCTATACCCTCGTAGTCTCCCTCGATGCCCCATTGTTTCAGGAGCTCCTGTCCTTCGGGAGAGGCGAACACCTCCTTGGCGCGGTGTATCCAGCAGCTGCCCAGACCGAGGGCGTGGGCGGCGTTGAGCAGATTGCCCATCACCAGAGCGCCGTCGTACATATAGGTCGGACGGCTGCGGTCAGCCAGGACCACTAACACCACCGGCGCACCGTAGAACGGGTCAGAAGCGGATCCCAGCACATCTGCATTCATCTTCGAGAGCCGGTCCCTTACAGCGCGGTCCATCACCGCCACTATCACCGGCGACTGCTTGCCCATACCGGTCGGAGCGTACGTCCCAGCCTCGGCCACCCTCGCCACTATCTCCTTTGAGGGCACCTTCTCAGGATCGAAAGCCCTGATGCTCCGCCTGGTTTTCAGGCACTCAAGTACTTCATTCTTTTTCATATCACATTAAATTTTCCGCTGCAAATATAGAAAAAAACATCACGTAGTAAACCGGAAGATACGTAACCCCGTCCTTTGTCACGACATCGCGGCTATTGGAAAGCACGTACGCACGCTTGATGTTGTAGTCCTTTACTGACAAGAATTTATTCAGGGCGCTGTGGACAGTGTAGTCCTTTCCTGACTTGACTTCTATCGGTATATTTGACAGATTGTCCGCATCGTCTATCAGGAAATCCACTTCACCGTTCTTTTTGTTGTCATAGTAGAACAGCTCATGACCGTGCGCTCTCAGTTCCTGGGCGACAACTGTCTCGTATACCGAACCGAGGTTGATGCTCCCTTCGTCGGACATGATAGCCCGGATGTTGTTTTTAAAGTACATTCCGGACAGCAGGCCCACATCATTGAGGTACAGTTTGAGAAGGTTCTTTCCGCTGTTGGCCGCAAGTGGATAGGATGGAGTGCTGACGGCTTTCACCTCCAGCGCAACTCCAGCAGATATCAGATACTCGAACTCGTCCTGATAGTTCTCTGACCTCTTCCAGCTTTTATTCTCAATATCTTTAATTATCACCCGCTTTTTCTTATTTTCCAGATTCGAAGGTATCATTTCGAATATCCTGCGGACTTTCAGCTTTCTACCATTTTCTTCCTCGTATTTCGAGGCATCAACAGCATAG
>DVHI01000001.1 GCA_018712275.1 Candidatus Coprenecus avistercoris
GGTAAGTACTGCAGCACCTCAAAATCGTAGTGGACTGATTTACAATGTATTATAATTATGGTGCGTGCTTTTCAGCTGGTTGTGACAGCGCGAAAAGATCACCGCCTGTCTGCAACTATCTGATTATCACAAGATTGTAAAAACACACCGCTCGCGTACTTACCGTTAAGGATTTTACCAAATGGTAAGAGAAGTTTCCGGCATAAAGTGTACTTTTGCACCGCAAAATAAAATTCACGGATATATGAACTGGATTATTCTTTTCGTTGCAGGACTTTTCGAGTCCGGATTCGCTTTCTGCTTAGGAAAGATGAAAGAGGTTTCGGGCACCGCGTGGTGGTTGTGGGGAGCCGGATTCCTGCTGTGTCTTATTGCCAGCATGACCCTCCTGGCCAAGGCGGTGCAGACCATTCCCATCGGTACGGCATATCCGATATGGACCGGCATAGGCGCAGTGTGTACGGTGATTCTCGGCATCATATTCTTGCACGAGCCTGCGACATTTCTGCGTCTGTTCTTCATCACTACCCTCATCCTTTCAATTATAGGACTCAAGATAGTATCCCACTGAGTATGGAACAAGAAGCATTATTGAATCTCAGTGAGCAGATGCGGGTGATCATCTCCTGCGCTCTGGTGGTCGCGGCGTATCTCGTGGACTTTCTGTGCTGCAAGCTGTTGATCCCGGTGATAAGGAAGATTGCGGCCAGGACTGCGTTCAAGTGGGACAACTATCTGACCGGAGGAAAGGTCCTGCACAACATTTTCCATCTGATACCGCCGGTGACTTTTCTCGTCGCCCTGCCGCTGCTCTATCCAGGCCAGAACTGGACTTCCTTCGTTACCAAGGCACTCTATATCTATCTTATCGTCATCGGGACCCGCCTGATCAACGAGTTCATTTCCTCCCTGTACGCCATCTCCAGCGATTCCGACCTCCTCAGGGACAAGCCCATGAAAGGGGTCTACCAGATGCTGAAGGTCCTCGTAGTCTGCGTGGCTATAATCCTGACGTTGGGCGTGCTGCTGGAAAGGGACTTCACTACCCTGCTGGCAGGACTCGGCGCGTCGGCTGCGGTGCTGATGCTGATTTTCAAGGATACAATCCTCGGCCTGGTGGCGGGCATCCAGCTCTCGGCCCACGACATGCTGCGTCCGGGAGACTGGATAGTCATGGAAAAATACGGTGTCAACGGTACGGTGGAGGAAGTGACCCTGAACACGGTCAAGGTCCGCAACTGGGACAATACGATAGTGACCGTCCCGCCATACGCCCTGGTCAGCGATTCGTTCCAGAACTGGCGCGGAATGCGCGAGAGTGAGGGCCGCCGCGTAGCCCGTTCCCTCAATATAGACGTAAATTCCATCCGGTTCTGCACCCCGGAAGAGCTGGAACGCTTCTCCACGGAAGCATGGACCGAAGACAGGGCACTGGACAGCAACACTGTGAACCTCGGTCTCTTCCGCGCTGCCACCGAGCATTATCTCAGTACCCTCTCCCAGGTCAATACCGATCTCCGCATCCTCGTGCGCCAGCTCGAGCCCACATCGGAAGGTCTGCCGATACAGCTCTACTTCTTTACCCGCGAAAAAGACTGGGTCGCCCATGAGCACATCGCAGCCGACGTCATCGAGCACATTATCGCCACCCTGCCCCGGTTCGGCCTGAGGCTCTTCCAGAAGCCGACCGGCACCGACATCGCTCACATAGGATAAATGCCTCTGACGTAATGGGTGACACCGCTGATCTTCCTGACAAGCTGCGGCGGTTCTACATTGCAGTCGTAGACCAGAATATGGGATTGGGGAACGAGTCCCTCCATGTTCTCCTGGGATACAGCTACATAGAGAAGCCCTGAGTCCGAGTCGCCTGTCACATTGCAGTCCAGGATATTGGCATCCGGCTCGTCGGCCCTGAAATCCACTATGTCCTTCTCCGTCCTCCCGGTTCCGAGGGAAAAACGGCTGAGGGTGGTCTTCAGACTGGAGGAGAACTCCGATTCCTCTGCCCCAGTAAAATAGATATAATCACCGATACGGGTAATACCGGAGTTGGAATGGGTGCCGGGGGATATATTGGCAGTGACAGTCTTCTGGTCGACTATGCTCCAACTCTCCACATCGATAAAATACAGGAAGCCTGAATTTGGACGGCTACGGTAGTAGGTGGCAGCGACGAGAGTGCCGTCCTCTGTCCGGCACATGCCGCTGACCAGGTCGCCCTTTCCCAGCTCCAGACGGCGGCTGACAGCATCCTCACCCTTTGAAAACTCCAGCAGGGCCGTAGAAGACCAGAACCCTCCTGCCAGGGCATACATACGTCCGTCGACTACAGTCGCACCTCTGGGCGAGACTGTAGATTCCACCGTATTGGCTGTCCCCATATTGCCTATCTCATAGGAGCCTTCGACGAGACTCAGCCCGCCGGTGGAACAGTCGAAGCGCAGCACACCCTGCGCAAATATGAAGACATTGCGACTGTCCAGCACAGCGATACCGCCCAGACTCTCGTCCACTTCCTCCATAGTGCCGTTGACGGGATGCCGGAATGTCATTTGTGCCCTGGAGAAGGACTGTTCCTTCCGGAGGGTCTGCGCATCCGCCACGATGAGAAGTCCGTTGTTCTCCTTTCCTTCCGCCCTGCGCCAGTCATTGCACAGGATATACTGCTTCCCTTCGCTCATGGACATTCCTACCCCGTCGTTGCCCAGTTCCGAAGCGTTTGCAGACGCATACACCCGGTTTTCCAATGTTCCGTCGGCTGCAATGAAGGTGAGGAAGGCATTCTCCATAGTGTATTCACCGCCGTTCAGCAGGAGGACTCCTTCGGGATCGGCATAGCCGGTAAGTCCGGAGACGGGGGGAACATCGGGATCTTCCCCCTCCTGGGTGTCCGGAGAGGGATTGTCAGTACAGGCCGCAATCAGCATGGCGGCGGTCATGAGGATATAAGGTAAATTTCTGCTGTTCATGATTATTCATTAAAATAAAATCCTGCGGGAAAATGAGTAAGGTTGTCTATCCTGCGCACCGGTATGTCCAGGCTGCTGCTGAAGTCGAACTCCCAGATGGAGTTGGTGGTGAAGAAATTGCCGAAACCCTTTATCGTGTTGATGAAAACGTGGCCGGTAATGGGATTGACACCAAGGCCGTTGTACAGCTGTACCGCATTGCCGTCAAGGTTGAAGAGGTCTGTCAGGACTTCGTCAGTCACATCTCCTTCTCCGGCTTCCGGATCAAATACAGCACGGTACACCATGGTCCCGGAAGCATAGTAGACGGTGTTGCCGCTGGCAGCCATGCAGCAGCTGTAGGCAGCGTCAGGCCGGGCACTGAGCAGGTTCTGGGTAACGGTGGAGGCCGCCGGATCAACCTTGTTCAGGGTAATCTGCCCTCCTTCTCCATCCATTGCGGAAGTGCATATTGCCCAGAGACATCCGTCATCCGCCGGAGCTATGCCGAGGAAATAATTAACCATGTACGGGGTGGCCCAGAAGGCGTACTCCGCTACTGAGGATACCTGGTCTGTGGCCGGATCTATCTTCTTAAGTGCGCACAACAGGCCGTTCTGAGGAAAATATACCTCGCCGCCGGTTACTGCAAACCTGGACTTCGGTGCCCCTTCCGTACCCGATATGAAAGTCAGCGAGACATCGTCCATATTCAGGCGCCACACCCCTTTGTTGTCCCTGATGTAGACATGCTGCTCGTCTATCACGGCTATGTGCGTCGGCCAGTCCAGACCCGGAAGCTGCTCTTTGGTAAGACTCCTCACTTTCTTCAGAGTCACGGCGTCAGCCACTACCAGCATTCCGTCATTCTCGAATGAAGTTCCCTCGGGGTTGGTATCCCCGTTCTGTGAGATTATGTATATTTTCCCGTCGTGGAAACACATGTCCTGCGCCACATTGCCCAGGTCAGTGCCATTGACGCGGCGGTAGGCAGTATCCACGACGTAACCCTCGGGAGTGATGTAGATGAGCGAGCCGTTTTCTGTGGTCATGTTTCCCTCATTCAGGACAAATGTCCCCCCTGCCCCGTCGAATGTGACCCGGTGGAAACTGACGCCACCGACCGTGGTGCTCTCTCCGTCGTGCCCGGCAACAGTCAGTTTCAGGTTATAATCGGCAGTACCGGCAGTGGCGGAAGGGGCTGTGACATAGATGCGGCCGGCCTCCCCGTCCACTGATGCCTGCCAACCCTCCGGCACATCTTCCAATGTTACGGCGCTTATCCCCTCCGCATGATAGGTCAGGACATACGTTTCTTCAGATACAAGCAGCACCGGATTGTCGGCAGAGGTTTCCAGTTCAAATACAGGATCTTCATAGACTGGACCGTTTTTACCAGTGCATGAAGTCAGGCCGGCAATACAGCCTGCTGCGGCGAGAGCCAGAGCCAGGCCCATCGAATAAATTCCTTTGTTCATGTTCTTTAATGTTAAAATGTAACGATATGTGTGTTTAATAAGTTGCAATCTCTTCTCCAAGCAGATGGAGGTCCTCCACTCCCATGATCTCAGTGGAGCACTCGCCTATCCAGCCGTTTACCTGATTGACCCCGGTATAGATCCGGATGAAATCCACCCCCGGCAGGTCCACGCTTTGGCCCCTGCTGTCCACGGCCCAGGATATGTCGACGGCTGATCTGTCTCCGGAATTGGTATCATTGTCCGCATAGCCGTAGCGGAACTTGTAGAGGACGTAGTATGTTCCCTCCCCGCTCTCATCGATACCGTTCTGAGGCAGGCAGGTACCACTGAAAGAGAGCCTGTCCTCCCCGTACCACTGCGGGAAATAGGGCTGGGTGTGATACTTGTTTTTCGGGATACTGCCCCGACGGCCCAGGATATCCTCCCAAAGGATGTATTCCTCTTCTTCGGAGGCTGTCGGTTCCTGCTCCGGACGCAGGTATGTAATACTGTAGTCCGAGTGAAGGACCACGTCATTGCCGTTGTCCCTTGCAGCCTGATACCAGGCTTCCTGCGCAGGGTCGATATGAGCACTTCCGGCTATCTCATACCATGGGTCGTCGGGCATCCCGTTGCCGTTGGCATCGACGGAGACCATGATGATACCCGGCTCGCTGCTTCCCCCCTCGTCCCCGAATGCATTGCCCAGCACCCGGAAGTCGCACAGCCCCTCCCGGTTCTCGATCGTATGGTCGAATCCCACCACCACATATCCGCCCCAGCCGCCGAGGGAGATCAGTCCGCGGTTGTTGTTCCCGATGGCCTCCAGGACTTTCCGGTTCATTGTCTCCTGTGTGTCGCCTTCCTCATAGAGGGGCATAGTATTGACAAACTGACCGGGAGCCGGCATATATTCGAATACTTCGGTGATGAAGGGAGTTGCGTCCTTTTCGGCCTTTTCCTTGCTGCAGGCTGTCAGGACTATGGCCGCAAGCCCCGCCGCATAAATTACAGAATGTCTCATGGTGTCGTATAAAGCAATGGTTTACGTGTGAATACAATGTGTGCCGGGATATCCCCGGTGGTTACTGACCACTTGCGCCTGCCGTCAGAAGAGAAGCAGTGCAGGGTACCAGGACTGACATAGTCTCCGGCATCCGTTATCAGGATCTCGCCGGTCACGGGATGGACAGCTATGCTGTAAGGGGTACTGATCCTCACCTCGTCTGTGATAAAGCTGCGGGTGACTGTCTGCCGCGTCACTGTGTTGAATATTGCGTATGAGACACTCCAGTCCTGAGTCCCGTAGTTGAATCCGCTGCTGCATACGTAGAGGGAGTCTCCGCGGAGGGTCATGCTGCTGTTGGGCAGGTCCAGGGTATCTGTGCAGATGTCCGTCCTGGTATCAATGATAAAGGTCCTGGAAGGTACGCTGTAGTAGTCACCTCTGGAGGAGACATACAGGTTGCCGTGGAGGTCAGGCTCCAGACGGTGCAGGTTGATGCCCACGGGTATCCTGTACAGTTCCTTAAAACTTGCCAGGTCGATGACAGACACAGTGCTGTCATAGTCCGGCACCCTGTAGCCGCCGGAGTTGGCCACATACAGCTTGTCGCCGACTACAGCCATCTCCTCCGGCTGGTAGCCCACGATGCATGAGTCCACTATCTGAAGGCTGGAAGTGTCAATCTTCACCACCATGCCTATACGGGCATCCGGGTCAATCTTCACAGGACCGGCGTAGGCACTTACATACGCATACCTGCCCTTGAAGGCCAGATAGCGGCAGTTGGGCACGGCTATCTTGGTGATATGCCTGATGCTCTGCACATCCATAACCTCCACGTAATTGGAGCAGTTGATCACCGCCCACAACTTTCCACCGTATATCCCGATGTCGTTGCCGACATCTCCCAGATCCTTCACCTCGTCGGGATTGCGCTCTCCGTAGATGTTGCGCGTGTACACTCCCGAGGAGTAGTCGTAGTAGTCCAACGAAGCCTTGTTGCTGCCCATATTGCCCTCATTGAGCAGGAAGAAACCGCGGATATCGCCGGAGACGGAATCCCCGGGATTGACTTCCACCGGCTCGGAGGACAGTACTGGCCAGTCGCCGCGGCAACTGCAGAGTACCGCGGCTGCCGTAATTATTACAAACCATTTTTTCATATTGCAAGACTTAATGTTATTCGGAAATTAGTGCCCGGCATGGGATACCACTTCACCACCTCGTACTGCTGGTTGAAGATGTTGTTCACCTCCGCAGTCACCCCTATGTCCATCTTCTTTATGTGGAATATTTTTGAGACTGAGAGGTCGCTCGTGTACCAGGGCTGGATGTAGTTGACCGGCACATTGCCGCCCAGCATGTATCTCTCACCGGTGTAGACGAAGCTGTAGTGGAAGTCCCAGGTCCGGTAACTGACGCTCAGTACAGCCGATCCGCTGTGCAGCGGCACGTATGGTATCTGGTCGCCGTATGTGCTGATGACCCCCTCATATCCTTCCTCTTTTCTACTGTCAGTGAAGTCCTGGGCCTTCTGACAGGTGTAGTTCAGCCTGGCCGATACATCGACCGGCCCGAAGCGCAACGAAGGAGTCACGGAGACATCCACACCGCGGATCTCCACATATCCCAGGTTGACCATAGTCCACACAAGCTGATTCGAGGTCGGGGTGGCTATAATCTTGTCTTTTACGGTGTTGTAGTACACATCCACACTGGCCTGCAGTCCGGTGAACCAATCGTGGCGCCAGGTCTTTTTATAAGCCGCGCCCAAGTTGTACTGGGCGGTATATTCTGGCTTGAGGTTGCGGTTGCCCAACTGGACGTAGTACAGGTCGTTGAAAGTAGGCATGCGGAAGATTCTCTTGTAGAAAGCCCTCAGGCTCAGGCCCGCCCTCTTCCACGGAGTGTAGGAGACTATCACCGTGGGAGTCCACTCGTTCTTGTCCCCAGCCGTCTCCATGCCACGCTTGCTGACATCATGGACGCAGGTGTAGAGCAGGCTGGCCTGGGCGCTGAGACCGAAGCTGAAATTGACCGATGTGGCCGCTGCCGAGAGGACGGTCAGCCTGCGCGGCCGGATGAAATTGGCATTGAACATCTCCGTACCGTCTGCTTCCAGACTGTTCCACTGAAGGTCGCAGGAGAGATTGGCGCTCCAGATCCTACCGGCCGAGAAAAGGTGCGAGGTGGTCAGGTAAAGTTCCTGCTGCCAGTAATGATTGTCCATCGGCTGGAGGGTACTGTGCGGAGGCATTGTGTAGTTCATGTAATCATTGGCATATTTGGCCTGTAGCTTGAAACTGTAGAAATCCGCCGCCCGGTGCGTAACCGCCGACTGCACGAAGATATTACGGTCCTTCTGCCGGTCCTCGTTGAGCAGCGAGATGCCGTAGTCCTTCTTGACCGCCGCACCGGGATATCCCCTCTCCGACCAGTAGAAATAGCCTTTGAGCATGAAGTCCGTCCGCGGCATCTGACCGAACAGGCCTACCTCCGCCCTGACGAACATCACGTCCCCGTTGCGGCGCACCTCGGTCGTGTCGTAGCCTCCGTCCCTCTGATACCGGAACTTGTAGCGTCCGGAAGTGTTGAGGAACTCCGCATTGACCGAAGTGCTGAAATATTTCCCCATGCGGTGTTCCCACAGCCCCGAGAGGTCGATAAGGTCGAATGAGCCGCTGCGCAGTTTGAAATTCAGATTATTCCCTCTGTCTCCGCTGAACTTCGGCCTCCTGGACACCATGTACAGTGCAGCCGCCGAGGCATAGTCCCTGGCCGACTGGAAGATATCGCTCTTCTGCCCGTTGTACACCGACAGGACTTCCATATTGTCCATGGAGAACTTGCCCAGGTCCACCATCCCGTTCTGGGCATTGGAAATCTGGATACCGTCGTAGAAGACCCCGACATGCTGGCTGCCAAGACTGCGGACATTGACCGTCTTGAGGCCTCCTATGCCGCCGTAGTCCTTGACCTGCACGCCGGAAAAATACCGGAGCGCATCGGCTATCGAATTGGAACTCAGCCTATGAAGCTGCTTTCCGGACAATCTCTGCGCCGGTACAATCTCCCTTATACGGTCGGCCGTGACCACCACCTCTCCGAGGGTGTCTGCGGGCAGCTCCGGGATTCCGTCCTGGGCCCGGAGTGAGGCTGTCAGCGACAGCATGAGTGCGATAATAGGTAAAACAGTACCTGCTTTCTTATAGTTCATTGCCAAATAATTTTCCAACTCCCGGGATTCCCTTATACCATCGGCACAAAGGCAGACTGTCTGTTCCTGAAGAAGAAAAATCATTCAGCATTGCCGCACCTGTACTCCCGCAGGGCAGACAGTCAAACTTGAAAGCAGGTCTTCTGACTTATTCCTCACAGCGGCAGCCTTCCCACCTTACAAGGCAGTGGCTCAATAGATTACCGCGTGACTTCCGTCCATACAGGACGTGGAAATTACAGCAGCGGGAACTGTCCGGGATTCTCACCCGGTTCCCTTTTAATTCCTCCACCGCAGAGCGGCGGACAGGAAACTTTCAGCGGGGCAAATATAGACAAACTTCCGTTTTCACCAAAAAAAGAGTAGATTTATGCGTGTGAGGGGGTCATGTAGAGGAAGCGGCGGATCTTCTGGGTCGCGGTCTTCTTGAAGGGTTCGGTGAGCATCTCGATACGGGCGAGGGCACTCTGCTTGTTGACCCGTTTGTTGACATATTCGAGGATGGATTTGGCGGCATCGGCCAATGAGCCGTGCTCAGCCCCCTCCTCCATGCATGGCTTCGGGTCCGATGAGTCTGTTTTGCTCTTTTTGTGTTAAAGTATTGAATTTAAACGAAATGCGTCTAAATAAGAGATAACAGACTGAGGGTGGAAACGGACAGTCTGTTATCCTCACATTTTACATAGAAAACTAATTTACAAACACTTATACCCAGTACAAAAATTACAGACTTACCTGATAGAAAAGGAGTCAAAAAATCTCAACCCCGGTTACAGTACCTCTATGAGTGGTATTGAGATTCCTATGCTCGAGTCATACCCTTCAGTCTGTTTCTGTCAAAACCGCCTAATTCATTATCATTCAGCAGAATGCCAGATTGCCTACATTACAGACTCTCCGCATTGGCTGAATTCCGCGTAGATGGTATTAGATGGTATTATGTCAAGCGGCTTTTACTTCAGGTACTCGCGGTAGAAGGCCTCAATCCGGTCGAAAGGAATCTTCTCAAGGTTGTCGTAGAGGTCGGTATGGACTGCGCCGGGGACGATAAGCAGCTGCTTGTTGTCGCCCTGGAGCTTCGTGTAGGTGTCCTCGCTGAAATAGCGGGAATGAGCGTTCTCGCCGTGAACGAGAAGGACAGCGCTCTGGATTTCACCGGCATACGTCAGGAGCGGCATATTGAGGAAGGACAATGAGGAGGTCCTGTTCCATCCGTTGTTGGAGTTGAGCGAACGCCCGTGATAGCCGCGCGGAGTCTTGTAGTAGGCGTAGTAGTCTTTCACGAACTGCGGAGCATCCTCAGGCAGAGGGTCGACGACTCCTCCGGCAAGCGCGTATGTGCCGTTCCGATAGTCCTCGGTACGCTGGGCGTTGAGTTGACGGCGGGTCTCGTGGCGGGCATCGGCATTGTCCGCTGCATCGAAATAGCCGTTGGCTGTAACCCGGCTCATGTCGTACATCGTAGAAGCCACCGTGGCCTTGATGCGGGTGTCTATGGCAGCTGCATTGACCGCCAGGCCGCCCCAGCCGCAGATTCCCAGGATGCCGATGCGCTCCGGATCCACATCCTCACGTGTGGACAGGTAGTCTACCGCTGCGCAGAAATCCTCCGTATTGATGTCAGGCGAGGCGACATAACGGGGCTGTCCGCCGCTCTCTCCGGTAAATGAAGGGTCGAAGGCAATGGTCAGAAAGCCGCGTTCGGCCAATGTCTGCGCATACAGCCCGGATGCCTGCTCCTTCACGGCTCCGAAAGGACCGCTGACGGCTATTGCGGGCAACTTGCTGCCATCCGTATTCTTGAGAATGTAGAGGTCTGCGGCGAGTGTTACGCCGTAGCGGTTGTGGAAGGTGATCTTGCTGTGGGTCACCTTGTCACTCTGAGGGAATACCTTGTCCCACTCCTGGGTGAGGTTGAGTTGTTCTTCCATAAATCCTGTATTTTCTTGTGCATTAACTGAGTTTGTATTGACAGCCGTGATAATCACTCCTGCGAGAAGGAGTCTTCGGATAAATGATTTCGTCATATTCATACACTTGGTTTTTTTACAGCGCAAAGATATTCCCAAAAACAACAGACCTCAGTATCTGATTTACTGAGGTCTGTACGCATTTTACGGATTCCGCTGCCAACTGACTATCGGACGAAGTTGGTCTTGACGGCGGGCTCTTTCACGGGCAGGGGCTGCGTCTTCAGGCCTTTCAGCACCCAGGCCATGTTGCGGCCGAGAGTACGCATGGTCTGCATGCCCTCGGCATCCCGGGCTGACTCGCCTGGCTGAGAGCCGTATGCGATATTCCAGTACTGGGAGCTGACCACCGGCATATTGCTGATGGAAAAATATTTGTTCAGACGGTCCAATGCCGCGCTGGCTCCTCCCCTGCGGCAGACTGCCACCGCTGCGGCCGGCTTGTACTCCAGCAGCTGCGAGGCGGAATAGAAGAGCCGGTCCAGCAGTGCACAGAGCGAACCGTTGGGCCCGGCGTAATATACCGGAGAGCCGATGACGATGCCGTCCGCCGTCCGGAGTTTTTCCCATATACTGCTGTAGAGTCCGTCATTGAACACGCAGCGGCCCAGCTCCGCGCATTTGCGGCAGGCGATGCAGCCCTGGACGGCCTTCGCCCCTATTGACACTATCTCAGTTTCCACTCCCTCTGCCTCAAGGGCCCCGGCCACTTCCTTCAGGGCCGTGAATGTATTCCCGTTGCTTCTCGGGCTTCCGTTGATTAAAAGTACCTTCATTGTATCCTGAATTTTAAAACAATGCAAATTTATAAAATCAGACAGTTTGCAGCAATCCAAATTATTGTAATTTTGCCGCCCTTTAAAAATCATTATTACAATGAGAGAAATTAACCCCGAAGAAACGACAAGGGCCGAGGCGTTCCGGCTGTGGATGGACGCGCCTATGCCGATGGTGACGTTGATAAAGACAGTGGATGTGACGAGGCTCGTCCGGTTCAGCCGGAGGAAAGGGCTGAAACTGAATATGCTGATGTGCTGGTGTGTCGGACGGGCGGCCAGCGGCATCAAGGAGTTCTACATGCTGCCGGTCGGACGGAAGCTGATGCAGTATGACTCCATCGCCGTGAACACTATTGTCGCGGACAGCCGGGGTGAGGTCAGCTCCTGCGACATCCCCTGGTCGAAGGACCTGGCGGCGTTCAACCGGGACTATCTGCGGCTGACGGCGGAGGTGGCGGAGAAATGCAGGAACCACGACATCACCGACAGCATGGTCATAGGTACCTCCGCCCTCGCCCGGTACGATATAGACGGAGCCGTCGGCATGTACAGCGGTATCTTCAACAACCCTTTCCTGATATGGGGCCGGTACAGGCGGCATTTCTTCCGCAAGACCCTGACCGTCTCATTTCAGTTCCACCACACCCAGATGGACGGAGCGCATGCCGCAATGTTCCTCGACCGTCTCCAGAAAGCCGTACTGCTATGATCAAGTCTATTCTTATCGTCGGATTAGGCAGCTGTGCAGGCGGCATACTGCGGTATCTCGTATCGCTGGCTCTTCCGCCCCGTGGAAGCGGCTTCCCGACAGCCACCTTCATAGTCAATATCGCCGGCTGTCTGCTGATCGGTCTGCTCTACGGCCTGTTCTCCAAATACTCCGAAACTCCTTCCGCCCTGTGTCTGCTGCTCACGACAGGTCTGTGCGGTGGCTTCACGACATTTTCGACCTTCTCCAACGAGGCTGTGACAATGCTCCAGGGCGGGAATATCCAGATGTTCCTGCTGTACGTTATCGGCAGCGTAATTTGCGGAATACTGGCTACTTTAGGCGGGTATGTGCTAGTCCGGTAATAGTTGAAGCCGGGATGTCAAGTTTGGAGAATGCGAACATTTTCCTGCCGAGGTCTTTCAGCGAGGCTCCGATGTGGTAGACTTCTGTGCCGTCGATAATCAGGAATCTGTCGTGGCTTTTCTTGTAGACATGTACTTCTACCGGAGGGTACTGGCTGTTGTGGCGCTCCAGGTCCAGGCGGAACTGCCCGCTTATCCTCTGCGTGTAGATGTCGGCCCTGACACCCTCGTTACGCTTGCTGAGCATAAGCAGTACGGACTCATCGACATAGTTGTCTATCAGCAGAATGGAAGTCCTGGCTGAACGAATTAAGTCCGTGGCAAACTTATATGCTTCGAAAATCTGACCTTCATAGAATATGCCTTCCACCGGAGGCAATGAGGTGCGGACAAAGAAGTCGATTTTCTCTTCGGCATGAGACATA
>DVHI01000100.1 GCA_018712275.1 Candidatus Coprenecus avistercoris
ATAGCTTAACAACCTACATCATTGTTTTTGGGAGAGCAAAAGTAATACATTTCACTATTTTTCACAAATTAAAATCAAAAAACTTACTTTTTTTCATAAATTTGCTCCCGCGAAAAACTAAGATGACAACATGGAATCCCCTTTTACTCACAACTCCATCGCCACTGGCAGCGACTTTCTTTCAAGGAAAAAAGACGTCAGCCAGCTCGTATCCATTATCGCAGATGGCAGACATGCCGTCATCTACGAGCCTCCCCGTACCGGGAAACGTTCACTCATCAACGCGGCCCTGAGCCGGTATGAGCAGAATCCCGGGTACCGTATCACACACATAAGTCTCCTCAGCACCATCGACACAGAGGATTTTTCCAGCATACTGGAAGACATCTGCTCCATGCCGGCCTCACCCAGGCCCGTCATATACATGGAGGAGTTCCAGAACATCCTCAGACTCGAAGAACGGGACAGACTGATCCGCACTTTGGAAAAGGAATGGCAGAGACAGGACGGACCTGTATTCATAGTCTCAGGTTCCAAGATCAATGCCATGAAATACATATTCGAGGAGAAGAAACACTTCTACCGCCTCTACGAGAGAGTGTCCCTGTCCCCTATCGACGAGAATCTGATCTCCGAGCACATAATCAAGACCTTCCTGAGAGTAGGAAGGGTCGTGGAACCGTCCCAGACAGAGTATATCTACAGCCTCACCGACGGACATCCCTGGTATATCTGGCAGATAGCCAACAGCTGCTTCAACCTCACCAAGGGCTACCTGACCGACAGTCTCCTGGAAGAGGCCATAGACTCTCTGCTGTACACCCACACTCCCAGGTTCCAGGATATAACCGACGGACTGAGCCGGTATCAGGTATACCTGCTGCGGGCCATCTTCGACGGGGTGACCAAGGTCAGCTCCACGGCGGCCATCAACAACTACCGCCTCAACTCCTCGGCCAACGTCCACCGTCTCAAGGAGGCCCTCACCAAGAAAGAGGTGGTGGTCTTCGACGCCCAGGACATTCCGCACATCATAGATCCGATGTTCCGGGTATGGCTGGACCGGTTCTACTTCAAGACAGGCAAAACTTATAAGAGACAGAATATATGAAAAAACTGGCAGTACTCTCCGGAGCCGGAGTGAGCAAGGAAAGCGGAATCAATACCTTCCGCGACTCGGACGGAATGTGGGAACAGTACCGCGTGGAGGAAGTGGCCTCCATCGAGGGCTGGTACCGCAATCCCGGCCTGGTCCTGGACTTCTACAATGCCCGCCGCCGGGACATACAGACCCGGCAGCCCAATGAGGCCCACCGCATCATCGCAGCTCTGGAGAAAGACTTCGATGTCACTGTCATCACCCAGAACATAGACAACCTCCACGAGCGGGCCGGTTCTTCCCGGGTGCTTCACCTTCACGGGGAGATAACCAAGGCCCGC
The DNA here is from genome assembly GCA_018712275.1 of Candidatus Coprenecus avistercoris. Classification (GTDB taxonomy): domain Bacteria; phylum Bacteroidota; class Bacteroidia; order Bacteroidales; family UBA932; genus Coprenecus; species Coprenecus avistercoris. The sequence goes on from DVHI01000100.1 coordinate 1,441, forward strand.
GGCGAGAGGTCGCCCAAGCCGGTCTACGACATAGGCTACAGCGACATCCGCCTCGGGGACCTCGACGACCGGGGCGAGCAGCTCCGGCCGGACATCGTCTGGTTCGGGGAGGCCGTACCCATGATCGAGCCGGCCGCGGAGACAGTATCGGAGTGCGACATACTGCTGGTTATCGGCACCTCGCTGGTGGTCTATCCTGCCGCCGGCCTGGTCAACTACGTGCGCAACGGCGTGCCCCTCTACCTGGTGGACCCCAAGCCCATCCACGTAGGCTACAAGTATTACACCCAGATTCAGGACGTGGCCACCGCCGGCATGCGCAGGTTCCTGGACTTAGTACCCTCACTCAAATGAGTCCGGACACCCCCGCACTCAGAGTTCTCAAGTCCCAGCCCGTCAGATGGTACGTGCTGTACACCGCCTCCAGGGCCGAGAAAGCCGTGGAGCGGCGGCTGACGCTCATGGGTGCCGAGGTATTCCTGCCCCTGTACCGGGAGAAGCGCAAGTGGTCCGACCGCGTCAAGACCGTGGAGGTTCCCCTGTACCGCTCCTACATCTTCGTCCACTGCACCAGGGCACAGCTGTCCAAGTACGCCTCGGTGGAAGGCGTGGCCTGCCCTGTCTATTACTGCGGCGAGCCGGCCGTCATCCGGGACTCCGAGATAGAGGAGATACACAAGTTCCTCATAGTGGTCGACCAGAGCCGCATCATCTCCGAGGGCGACATGGTCCGCATCCTCGGAGGCCCCTTCGAGAAGCGCACCGGCCGCGTCACCAAGATCGACAACCGCTTCATCTACCTCACCCTCGAGTCCATCGGCAACCTCACCGTCTGCGCCGAGCTGCGCATCGACAAGGAGATGGTCGGAAAATAAAAATTCCGGCAGACAAGTGAATGTCTGTCGGAATCGATATTGTTGGAGAAGTTCCTTCCTGGCAGGATTACTTCTGACGGTTCTTGTAGCGCTGGTAGAATTTGTCCACGCGGCCGGCGGTGTCGACGAGCTTCATCTTTCCGGTATAGAAAGGATGGGAGGTGTTGGAGATCTCGACCTTCACGAGGGGATAGGTCACGCCCTCGATGTCGATGGTCTCCTTGGTGTTGACACAGGAGCGGGTGATGAACACATGCTCATTGGACATATCCTTGAAAGCTACAAGACGGTAGGATTCGGGATGTATACCTTTTTTCATTGTGTGTGAGTGTTTATAAATTGTCTAATCAAATTCGGACCGCAAAAGTATGTATAATTTCTCTGACTCCCAAATTTTTCCGCGTCATATTCAGGCTCCGGGATTTTTCACCCGCGTCAGCTGGTCATCGTAGAGCATGTAGCGGCGGGCCTTGCGGATCCACTTCTGTTCCTCGAGCTTGATGTGCTCGAAAAGTCCGCTCCAGGAAATGCTGCCGGTGACATAGGCGGCCATGACCTCGTCTCCGAGCACTGCCGGAAGCCCCGAGATATCCACTCCTGTCCCGTCCTCCACAAGCCGGCGCATGATACGCAGGGCATGGGCCACCGAATGATAGGGAACGCCGGGACGGGGGAGCATCTGGAAACCGTAGCAGCTCCGGTCCTTCCAGCGGCCGAAGCGGGGCGAGAACACAGTCCGGCGGAGGAACACTCCGGTGTCGGACAGACCTCCGAGGTCATTTCCCTCCCTCAGATACCGGTCCATGTAGGGAGCGCCGAACAGCTCGTAGGGACGCGCCGTACCCTCTCCGAAGCTCAGGTCGGTGCCCGAGAGGAGGACCATGCCGCAGTAGAAATTGGAAGTGAACAGCCCCGGCACATCCTGACGCGGCGGGATACTCCACGGCATCAGGTACTGGGTGGCGGGACGCACCATATAGGAGATGATGTGCAGGGGGAACCTGGCGCCTATCTCCGAATAGAAGAGATTGGCCAGCTCTCCCAGCGTAAGGCCGTGCCGGTGAGGTATGCCCTCTATGCCCGCGGCCTCCGAACTGCCGGGACAGAGGGTCGTGCCCTCCACCGAGCGGCCGCAGATGTTCTCCCGGTCCAGGATGTAGACCGAAAGGGACAGCCCGCCGTGATGTATGATCTGGAATATCTCGTAGAGCAGGGCCGTCAGGGAATCGTACCTGGAGCCGGTATCCTGGTACTCGACGATAAGGGCATCCACATCCTCCAGCACCCCGGCATCCATGGACAGTTCCCCTGAAGGACCGGTGTGCAGAGGCACGAACATACAGTCGTCCAGTCCCAGGGAGGCGTACACCGGGGCCTCGCCCAGCGACCTGTCTGGTTTCTCCCCGAAGATGCCGTCCGCGGGGAAAAGCACCTTGCGCAGCCTGCCGTTGCGGTACAGGCTCTCGAAGAGATACTCCTGCCGCTCCGGATCCCAGGCCGACTGGTTGCACAGCACTGCCAGGGAACCCCGGCGCAGCACCAGATCCTCCTGACGGTCGAGCGGTGTGGTCCTGAATGAGAACATACCGCCCTAGCCTATTATTTTCTTAGCGATATCTATCACCTCGGCAGCCACCTTCTCGGCTGCAGCCTCATCCGCCGCCTCGGAATAGACGCGGATGATGGGCTCGGTGTTGGACTTGCGCAGATGCACCCACATCCTCTCGCGGTCGAAGTCGATCTTGACCCCGTCGATGTCGGTGATGCGCTCCGAAGCATAGCGGCGTTTTATCTCCTCCAGTATCTTCTCTATCAGCGAGCGGTCGGAGAGCTCGATGCGGTTCTTGGATATCACGTACTGAGGCAGGCCGGCGCGTACCTCGGTCACCTTCTTGCCGGAGCGTACGAGCGAGCTCAGGAAAAGAGCGGTGCCTATAAGAGCGTCGCGGCCGTAATGCAGGTCGGGCACGATGACTCCTCCGTTGCCCTCGCCTCCGATGACGGCACCGGTGCGCTTCATCTCGGTAGTCACATTGACCTCACCCACAGCAGAAGCGGTGTAGGTGCAGCCGTGAGCCTCGGTCACGTCGCGCAGGGCACGGGACGAGGAGAGATTAGATACTGTCGGACCGGGCTTGAGCGAGAGCACGTAATCGGCCACGGACACCAGGGTGTACTCCTCCCCGAAGAACGAGCCGTCCTCGCAGACCAGGGCCAGACGGTCCACGTCCGGATCCACCGCGATACCCAGGTCAGCCTTCTCGGAAGCCACGCGGGAGCACAGGTCCACAAGGTGAGAGGGCAGCGGCTCGGGATTGTGCGCGAACTGTCCGGTAGGCTCGCAGTTGAGCCTGATGCACTCTACTCCGAGAGCCTCCAGCAGACGGGGCATAACGATGCCGCCCACAGAGTTGACCGCATCCAGCACCACCTTGAAACCGCGGGCGCGGATACCCTCCGCATCCACCAGCGGATGAGCCAGGACAGCCTGCACGTGCGCATCGGTAAAGTCCTTCCCGACGTACGAGCCCAGCGAGTCCACATCGCAGTACTCGAAGCCCTCGCGGTCGGCCAGTTCCACCAGTTCCGCACCCTCGGCGGCATTGAGGAACTCCCCGTGCTCGTTGAGCAGCTTGAGGGCGTTCCACTGCTTGGGGTTGTGCGAGGCGGTCAGGATGATGCCTCCGTCAGCCTTCTCGAAGACCACGGCCATCTCCACAGTGGGGGTGGAGGCCAGGCCGGCATTGACCACGTCAATGCCGCAGGCCCTCAGGGTGCCGCAGACGATCTCGTCCACCATGGGACCCGAGATGCGGGCGTCGCGGCCTACCACTACCTTGAGCCGGCGCTCTCCCTTGCTGCGGTGCAGCATGGAGCTGTATGCTGATACGAATTTTACAATGTCCAGAGGTGTCAGAGCCTCTCCGCAGGAGCCTCCTATCGTGCCCCTGATACCGGAGATAGATTTGATAAGTGTCATAGCTGTGAAGTTTTAAATTATTTCAATATCATTGCCCTGCAGCCATCCCTGCCGTCCGTCCGACAGCTCGATGCGGTACCACTCCCCGAGGCTGTCCACCACGGAGACCTTCGTCCCCTCGTGCAGGATGAAGAGGGACTGGTCGGTAGAGCCGGGAGAGCTCTTGACGCTGCTCACCGGGACTGTCACCACCGCCTCGCCCGAGTCCTCTACGGCCGAGCGCAGGTTGAAGGCAAATACAGTGGAAACCACCATGAAGACGAGGCCCACCACCGCCAGGGCGAAGGCCGTCTTGCGCAGGGCCAGGGAGCGTCCGAAGCGGAACAGCAGCACCATTACGGCCACCGTCAGCAGCAGGGCGAGGGCAATCCAGGCCCAGGCATCGGAGGACAGGGTGTCGCGGAAGGCCTTGAACCAGGTCAGGAGAATGAACTCCGGCACGGCCTCTATCCGGTCCAGTGTCCCCTCGCGGGCTATCTCCAGGTTGACGGCAGCATCCTCGTAGGCAGGGTCCAGTTTCAGGGCCTTCTCGTAGTAGAGTATCGAGCGGCCCAGCTGATGTCCCAGCTTATAGCAGCAGTTGCCCATATTGTAGTACAGGTCCGGCGATACATAGCCGGCTTCCTCGATGGCGGCGAATCCGTCCAGGGCCGCCCGGTAATTCTCTTCCGTATAGTCGCTGACTGCCTGAGCCCAGAGCGAGTCCACATTCTGGGCCTGAGCCGCCGGCAGCGCCAGGGCCGCCAGCATCAGCGCGACTGTCATCATTCTTATCATCGTCTTCATACTCAGCTTTCGATTTGGGATATAACTTTTACCGCCTGCTCATAGTGCTTCTCCATGGCCTCGGAGCCGGAAGCGGGGGCATAGCGGGCATACTCACAGGCATCCAGGATATCGGACAGCTCCTGTATCACAGCCTCGTCCTTGCCGCGGGAGCGGAGCTCCTCCCCTATCCTCTCGCGGGTCAGGTCGGCCACCGGCAGCATCAGCTTGTCGGAGATGTAGCCGTGCAGGGCCTTGTGCAGCTCCTCGTAGAACGCACTGTAAAGTCCCTGTTTCAGGAAGGCGGAGGCGTTCTTCAGACGGGCACGGGCCACCTTCAGGGCCTTGCGGTTGCGGGTACCGGCCACGTCGCTGCGGCGGGCAATGCTGCGGCTCAGGAGAATCCATACGGCAACCGTCGCCAGTACAATCACCGTCGGAATGATGAGCATCGCGGGGGACGAGACCATCATCCGTCCGGCCTTCTTCAGGCGGGGAGTAGTGGAAATGAAGCGGATATCCTCGCCCAGGCTCTCAACGCTACGCTTGCTCACTCCGGAGGGAATGACGGCGGCGTCGGTACGGGTACCCTCGCCCACCTTCAGGCGCAGCGGCCCGGAGGAGAGGGTACGGTAGCGTCCCGCCTCTATGTCGTAGTAGGTAAATTCCACAGGATCAATGTCAAATACGCCCGGCGCCCTGGGAATGAAGGGATACTCGAAGGTCAGGGTACCGGTGGAGCCGGAGGCTCCGGTGGTGATGTTCTCGGTCTTGCGCACGTCGTATGCCTCGAAATCGGCGGGCAGCTTGACCTTGGGGGCCTCCACCAGGTTGATGTTGCCGGTGCCGGTAATGGTCATCCTCAGGGATGTGGCCTCGTGGGCCGCCACGCTGTCCGAGTCGAAACCGGCGCTGAGCCTGAACGAGCCGACACCTCCGGTGAAGGAGGCGGGGGCCCCGGCGGGCAGGGCCGAGACATTGACGGTCACCGGCTCACTGGTCACCCGCTTGCGTATCGTCTGGTAGGAGCTGAAAAAATCGTCGAAGATGGAGCGGGGTCCGGTGGACTCGGCCCGTATCTGGAGGAGGCACACCAGCTCCGAGGGGTCGATGGTCAGGGCTCCGGTCTGCTGGGGCAGGAGCATGTAGCGGCGCAGGAGGGCCGCATTGTAAACCTGACCGTTGTAATTCTCGCGGACGAACTGGATGTTCTGCGGAGCGTCTATCTCCTGGCTCCAGAACCCGTCGAAGGTCGGGAAGCGCACGTCCTCGAAGCCGCTGATAGCCGACGACTGCACGTAGAGCTTGAGGGTCACTATGACCGGCTCGCCCACCACCGCCCGGGTCTTGCTGACGCTCATGCGCAGCATCAGGTCCTCACCCGCGCTCTGGCGCTGCCCTCCGGAAGCGGCTGAGCCCTGGTCCGGCACCTCTCCCTTGACGGCCTCTATCGTCCTCGGCTCAGTGCTGTAGGTCTCCTTGCCTATCTTCACCGAAGCCGCACCCAGCGTCACCTTGCCCTCCTGCGCGGCCCTCACGGTATAGGTGTAGCTGTGAGTGTGGGTAGTGGAGCTCTGTCCGTTGATGCTCTGGAAACTGGTCGAGGTCGAGGACACCGGTCCGGCCAGCACCTCCAGCCCCTCGAAGGAGGGCGGGACGAAGTCCGATACCTTGCCTCCCTCGTATGTGGCCGTAAAGACCACCCTGAATATCTCGTCGGTGGAGACCACCGCCGGAGCGTCCGCCGTGAAACTGTTCTGGGCAGACGCCGTAAGCACGCACAGCAGCGTCAGCACTGCTGCCGCCGCCGTCCTGCCGAATACTCTGTACAATCCCTTTATCATTTTACCAATTTTTCTCCTTCTCTTTAGATTTCTCCTTCAGGGCCTTGGCCTTCTTGACCTTATCCTGGGTCTGCTTTTCCTTGTCCTCTATGGCCTGGAGCATCTGCTGGGCGGCCTGAGGGGATATCTGCGGCTGATTCTGCTGCTGTTGCTGCTGATCCTGGTTCTGCTGATTCTGGTTCTGGTCCTGATTCTGATCGTTCTGCTGATCGTTATTCTGGTTCTGGTCCTGATTCTGCTGGTTCTGATCCTGGTTCTGGTCCTGCTGCTGTTGCTGCTGATTCTGACTCTGCTGGTTCTGCTGCTGGTCCTTCAGCATCTTCTGGGCGTAGGCCAGGTTGGATTTGGTCTCGAAATTGTCCGGTTCCAGGCGGAGGGACTCCTTGAAGGCCTCCACCGCCTCCTGGTATTTCTTCTGCTTGAGAGCCAAGTTGCCGCTGTTGTGGAAGTAGTCCGAAGCCCTGGAGGGCGACAGATTCTTCAGAGTATCGCCCAGGTCCTTGAAATACAGCTCCGCCTCGTTGTAGCTCTCAGCCTTGTAGAGGGCATTGCCCAGATTGTACTTGGCGGTGACCGAGGCCGAATCGGCGATCAGGGCCCGCTTGTAGTCTATCTCCGCCTCGCGGTACAGCCCCTTCTTGAAGTCCCGGTTGCCGGCGCGGACCTCCGAGCGGTCGCTCTGGGCCGAGAGCACGGCCGGTGAGAGCACCAGCAAGGCAGCCAGGACCGCGAGAGTCCTGCCGCTGCGGCCGAAAAGGCTCCTGCGGTTGCGGGTATCGGACATGAAGAACTCCAGGAGGAGGAATACGAGTGCTATTGCAAAAAAGTACATATACTGTTCGTCAAATTCTTCGAATACTACGGACTGGAACTCCTTGTCCTGGAGGGTGCGGATCTCGTCGATGACGGGATTGAGGCCGAACTCCGTGTTGCCCGCCCTTACGTAGAGGCCCTGTCCTGCGGAGGCGATGTCCCTGAGGGTCTGCTCGTCGAGACGGGTGACGACGATATTGCCGTCCTTGTCCTTGAGGAGGCCGCCGTCCATCGGAATCGGCTTGCCCTCGGGAGAGCCTACTCCGATACAGAATACCCTCGCTCCCATATCCACGGCATCACGGGCAGCTGCCACGGGGTCGTCCTCGTGGTTCTCGCCGTCGGTTATCAGGATGATGGCCCGGCTGTGCTCGCTCTCCGAGGTGAATCCGCGGATGGCAGTCCTGATGGCCTCGCCCAGAGCGGTTCCCTGCACGGGCACGGACTCGGTGGTTATGGAGTTGAGGAAAATCTTGGCCGAGACGTAGTCGGAAGTGATGGGCAGCTGGACGAATGACTCGCCTGCGAAGATAATCAGGCCGATACGGTCGCCCTGCAACTCGTCCACCAGCTTGGAGATGGCCAGCTTGGCCCGCTCCAGACGGTTGGGAGAGTAGTCCTCGGCCAGCATGGAGTTGGAGACGTCGAGCACGACCATGATCTCCGCTCCCTTGATCTGCCTTTCCTTGAGGGTGGCTCCTATCTGGGGTCTGGACATGCCGATGCAGAAGAACAGCAGGGCAATGGAAAGAAGGGTCAGTTTGGCCCATCCCTTGCGGCGGGGCACCTCGGGTGTAAGCCGCGCCACCAGTTCCGGATCGCCGAAACGGGCGATTCTCTTCCTTCTGAGCCGGCGCATAAGCCAGTATGCTATGAATATCAGGGGTATCAGCAGTATCAGCAGCAGATACCCGCCTTGTGCCAAATATATCATGCTATCCTCCTTGCTGCAAAAAGTCTCAAAATTATCTCAAGCAGGAATGCGGCCAGGGCCCAGATGGCGAAGCGGCCGAATTCCTCGGTATAGACGGGGAAGGAGTCGACGGTAATCTTGACCTTCTCCATCTCGTTGATCTCACCGTAGATCTGCAGGAGCTTGGTGTTGTCGGTAGCCCGGAAGTAGGACCCTCCGGTCTGCTCGGCTATCTGCTCCAGCAGTTTCTCGTCTATCTCCACGGGGATGTTCTGCACCTGCACTCCGAAAGGAGTCATCACGGGATAGGGAGCCGTACCCATCGCTCCCACTCCTATCGTATAGACGCGGATGCCGTAGGTCTTGGCTATTTCCGCAGCAGTAAGAGGCGCTATCTCGCCGCGGTTGTTCACTCCGTCGGTAAGCAGGATCACCACGCGGCTCTTGGCCTGGGAGTCCTTGAGGCGGGCCACGGCATTGGCCAGGCCGTTGCCTATCGCGGTACCGTCATCTATCAGGCCGCACTCTATCTCCTTGATGAGGTTGATCAGGGTGGCGCGGTCGGTGGTCAGGGGCGACTGGGTGTAGCTCTCGCCGGCGAAGACCACCACTCCGATACGGTCCGAAGGCCGCTGGGAGATGAACTCTATGGCTATGTTCTTGGCCGCCTCTATACGGTCCGGGTTGAAGTCGCGGGCCAGCATACTGGTGGACACGTCCAGGGCCAGGACGATGTCGATGCCCTCGGTGTCGGTCCGGCTGACATTGGACGAACTGCGGGGCCGGGCGATGGCCACTATCAGCAGCGCCACTGCTATCAGCCTCAGCACTGCCGGCAGGTGGCGGAGCACCCGGGCCGCTCCTGCACTTGCCGCAGAGAAAGGGACGGCAGTGGACATAGCCACGTAAGGACGGCGGCGGCGCACCTGCTTCCATACGTACCAGGCAGCCATCGGGACGAGCAGCAGTTCCAGCCACAGCACCCACGGATACTCAAAGAAAAGGTTATTCATCGCCCTGCCCTCCTGTCATTCCGGTTTTGTCCCCGTTTCCGTCATTTCCTGTCCGTGAGCTGCCCTTTCCGTCTGCTCCGGCATTATTTCCGTTCTTCCCGGCTTTTTCCGCATCCGACTCCAGTTCCTGCATGAAAGTGTCGTTGACGAAGCGCACGGCTGCAGGCACGGCATTCTCATTCTCGGACTCGGAGGCCGTGTACTTGGCGAACTTTACCAGGTCGGCCGTCCCGAAGAGGTCCTTGAGCGACTCATAGTCAGAGGGCTGTATATCCTTGACGGACAAGTCTGTAAGTATTTCGGCAGAAGTACGCTCGATAGTCTTGACACCGAAGCGTTTCTCGATGTAGACGCGGAGGGTGTCGGTAATCTCGGTATAGTACTGCTTCTGGTTGCCGGTCTGCCAGAGCTTCTCGCCCCGGATACGGTCCAGGTCGCGCAGAGCCACGATGTGGGGAGGGTCCTGCGGAGTGGGCTTGCCGAAGAGAGGACGGTTCTTCCGCCTGCGGACTATCAGCCGCCAGACGGCTATGATGGCGGCCACCAGGACAATGCCTCCGACCACCCACGGCAGCACCTCCGCGAAGGTCACCGGGTAGCGGAACTGCGGCCGGATGTCGTACATCTCGTAAGTCGTGGTGTCAATGGGAATGGTCGTAACTTCCAGAGGCACCTCCGGCAGACGGAGAGTGTCCACGGCATCCTCACCCCGATATACATACACCACCAGCGGGGGCAGGACATAGCTGCCGCTGTCAAATGAGGTGATGGTGGCGCGGGTCTGTACCCGGGAGAAGTCCCGGCCCCGGTCCACCGTATCTATCACGAAATCCCCTATCAGCTCGACTCCGGGCACCACATAGCCGGACATCGAGTCTATCCTGACCGACATTCCGCGCGGCACCTGCATCTCGGACGTCCATTCGATCTGGTCACCGATCAGAATCGTATCCCGGGAGACCCCGGCCGAGACTATCTCCTGCGCCCCTGCCCTCAGGGCGGAAAGCAGCAGAAGGGCCGCAGCCGCCGTCATTATACTGATTATTCTGTTTCTCATATTTTACATTGTCCTATAACATTCATTCCCCTATGCCCGCGTCTGGAACAGAGCCACCAGGCTCTTGACATAGTCCTGGTCGGTCCGGATGCTGACGGTGTCCACCTTGTACTTGCGCAGGGTCAGCAGAGTCTCCGCGTAGGCCTTCCTCGCCCACTCCCCGTAACTCTCGCGGACGGAGCGGCGGGAGGTATCCACGTAGACGATGCGGCCCGTCTCATTGTCCCTTACCGGGAGAAGGCCCACGTCTGGCAGGGTGCGGTCCCTCTCGTCGTAGATATTGATCACCGACAGGTCGTGCCGGTTCACCGCCACCTTCAGAGCGTCCTCGTAGCGGGGGCGGAAGGTCTGCGGGTCGATGTCCAGCATGTCGGAGAGCAGGAATGCCGTGCACTTCTTCTTCAGGGCGTTGGTCAGGAAGCGGAGGGCCTCCCCGATGTCCGTACCCTTCTCCTCCGGGCGGAACTCCAGTACCTCGCGGATGATCCTCAGCAGGTGGCTGCGGCCCTTCTTGGGAGGGATGAATTTCTCCACGCGGGTGCTGAAGAACAGGGCCCCGACCTTGTCGTTGTTGATGGATGCGGAGAATGACAGCACCGCCGCTATCTCGGCCGTGAGATCCTTCTTTGTCTTGGAAGAGGTTCCGAACCAGCCGGAGCCGCTGGCGTCGATGAGCAGCATGACGGTCAGCTCCCTCTCCTCCTCGAACACCTTTATATAAGGAGTCCCCGTACGGGCGGTCACGTTCCAGTCCATATTGCGCACATCGTCCCCTATCTGGTACTCGCGCACCTCGCTGAAGGCCATACCGCGGCCCTTGAAGGCCGAATGGTATTCCCCGGCGAAGATCTGGCTCGAGAGAGCCCGGGTCTTGATCTCGATCTTGCGTACTTTCTTCAACAGGTCGTTGCTGTCCATAGACTACGGCACCTCCACTGCGTTGATGATATCGGATATGATGTTTTCTGATGTGACATTCTCAGCCTCGGCCTCGTAGGTCAGGCCGATACGGTGACGGAGCACCTCGTAGCAGACGGCCCTCACGTCCTCCGGAATCACGTAGCCGCGTCTCTTGATGAAGGCGTAGGCCTTGGAGGCCATGGCCAGGGAGATGGAGGCACGGGGGGACGCTCCGTAGGAAATCATGTCCGTCAGGGACTTGAGACCGTAGTCCGACGGGGTGCGGGTGGCATATACGATATCCACGATGTAACGCTCGATCTTCTCGTCCATGTACACCTCGCGCACCACCTCGCGGGCCTTGATGATGTCCTCGGGCTGGAGGACGGCGCTGGCCTTGGGGAAGGTGCCGCTGTTGTTCATGCGGATGATCAGTTTCTCCTCCTCCTTCTTGGGGTAGGTCACCACTACCTTCAGCATGAAACGGTCGACCTGGGCCTCGGGCAGCGGGTAGGTACCCTCCTGCTCGATGGGGTTCTGGGTGGCCATCACGAGGAAGGGCTCGGGGAGCTTGAAGGTCTGGTCACCGATGGTCACCTGGCGCTCCTGCATGGCCTCGAGGAGGGCGGACTGCACCTTGGCCGGAGAACGGTTGATCTCGTCGGCCAGTATGAAGTTGGCGAATACAGGGCCCTTCTTGATCTGGAACTGCTCGCTCTTCTGACTGTATATCATCGTACCGATAAGGTCGGCGGGGAGCAGGTCGGGGGTGAACTGGATACGGCTGAACTTAGCATTCACACACGAGGCCAGAGTATTGATGGCAAGGGTCTTGGCCAGACCGGGAACACCTTCGAGGAGGATGTGGCCGTTGGCCAGAAGGCCGATAAGCAGATTCTCCACCAGATGTTTCTGTCCTACGATCACCTTCGTCATCTCCATCGAGAGGATGTCCACGAAGGCGCTCTCTTTCTGAATTCGCTCGTTTAATTCTTTAATGTTTACGGTGTCCATATCAAAATATTTGTATTTTTGTCATCGAAATTTTACAAAAATAGTCGATTTTCTCCAATAATGAGGTTTTTCGCTTCAATATCTTACAACGGCTCGGGGCTCTCCGGATGGCAGATTCAGGACAATGCTCCCAGCGTCCAGGATGAGATCCAGAAGGCAATGTCGGCCGCTCTGGGGGAGAAAATCACTGTGGTGGGGGCCGGAAGGACGGATGCGGGTGTCCATGCCTCGGACTTCACAGCCCATTTCGACTCTGACAGCCGCTGTCTGACGGAAGGCCCCGCGCACGTAATCTACAAAATAAATGCCATTCTGCCGAAAAACATCGTGCTCCGCGACATCGTCCGGGTCAGGGATGACGCCCACGCCCGCTTCGATGCCGACAGCCGCACCTACCGGTACTACATCCACGGGCGGAAGGACCCTTTCGTACAGGATTTTTCCTGGTACTGCAAGTATCCTCTGGACGTGGAGGCCATGAACCGGGGGGCTGAGCTGCTGCTGGGACAGCACGATTTCAGCTGCTTCGAGAAGACCGGGAGCGCGGCCACTTCGCCCCTTTGCGAGGTAACGGCCGCCGGGTGGAGCTGCTGGACTCCGGTCATAGCGCCGATGCCCGTGGTGCAGCCGCTGCCGTTTGCCGCACCTGCAGCCGGTGATGCTCCTGTATCCGGGACGGTGCCCGCAGAAGCCACGGCCGGAGCTCCGGATACCGCTCCATTGTACCTGGTATTTACCGTTACGGCCAACCGCTTCCTGCGCAACATGGTCCGGGCCATAGTCGGGACCCTGGTCGAGGTGGGACGCGGACGGCACGAGCCGGAATGGGTCCTCGACGTGCTGGCCTCCCGCGACAGATGCCGGGCCGGACAGTCCGTACCGGGGCATGCCCTCTTCCTGACCCGGGTGCACTACCCGGACGACGTTTTCCGATATTGATTTTACTAACACTAAGACATTTACACATTCAACACCATGCTGACACTACTCCAAGCCAACACCGCAGACCTCCTCATCCAGGAGGCAGCCGCCCCCGAAAAGATGTCCCTCATCAAGATGGCCGTCGCCGGAGGATGGCTGATGATCGTACTCCTGATCCTGTCCATCATAGCCATCTACATCCTCGGCAACCGTCTCTGGGCCATCCGCCAGGCAGGAAAGCTCGACCCTCACTTCATGGCCAACATCCGCGAGCTTGTCAGGGCCGGAAAGACCTCCTCGGCCATCAGCCTCTGCCGTGAGAACTCCTCGCCCATCGCCCGCCTCATCGAGAAAGGGCTCGAGCGTCAGGGCAATCCCCTGCCCGACATCCAGGCCGCAGTCGAGAACGTAGCCAACATCGAGGTAGCCAAGCTCGAGAAAGGGCTTCCGATGCTCGCCACAGTGGCCGGAGGCGCCCCGATGATAGGATTCCTCGGTACCGTAATCGGTATGATCCAGGCCTTCTACAACATGGCCTCGGCCGGCAGCAACATCGACATCACACTCCTCTCCGGAGGCATCTACACCGCCATGGTGACCACCGTGGGCGGTCTGTTCGTCGGCATCATCGCCTACTTCGGCTACAACTGGCTCACATCCCGCGTCAACGATATCGTATTCAAGATGGAGAGCGAGACCATCTCGCTGATGGACATGCTTGCCCAGGCTGACTCTCAGCCGGAGCACTCCGGCGAAACCGCATCCCACAGACCGGCCAGGCGCAGCACTGCGGGCACTGCCAGGACAGCAGCGACCGGCACCGCCAGGACAGCAGCCCCCAAGCCGGCCGGACGCAGCAGCCGCACTTCAGGCACAGGTACCCGGGATACAGCCTCTTCTGCTGCCACTCCTGCCGCTTCTGATGCTTCTGCCGCTTCCGACGCGGACGGCAGCTCCGAAACATTTACCATAGACAAAGACATTTAACGATGGCCATCAAACGCAGAACCAAGGTCGAGCCGGCATTCTCGATGTCCTCCATGACGGACATCGTGTTCCTGCTGCTGATATTCTTCCTGGTGACCTCGACCCTGATCAACCCCAACGCCCTCAGGCTCCTGCTGCCCAAGAGCACCAACCAGATCTCCGCCAAGGCCACCGTCAGCGTATCCATCAAGCACTACCCCGAGCTCGGGACCTACACCTACCACATCAACGGAGATCCCCAGGCAGTACCCTTCGCAGACATAGAACCGGCCCTCCAGCTCCTGCTGCGGGACTCCGACGACCCCACCTTCTCTATCTACGCCGACCGTACAGTGCCGATAGAAGAAGTAGTAAACCTCATGAACATTGCCAAGCGCAATCAGTACAAGGTCATACTGGCCACGGCACCGGAATAGCGAGGTGAGCATTTGCCGCGCCCGGCCGTCCACTGAAAGCCTGACACTCCACCACGCCCGACACATATCAGCCGATACAGAACCGACACAATGAACAACCGTAAAGCCACATACGCAGGTATCCTGCTCACAGTAGCAGTCCACGCCATACTGCTGATGTTCGGATTCCGATCCCAACTGCAGAAGATGGATGTGCCGCCGTCTGTCCAGGGTATGCTCATAGAATTCCCGCCCGAGGAAGAGTCCGTACCCATCCGGACAGCCGTGGGAGTGGAGCCGCGTGCCGAAGAGGCCGACCCTGTCGAGGAAGTTCGTCTCGTACAGAAAGCCGAGGCGCCTGTAGCCGCCGATGTGGCCGAGAATACCGGTGTTGAGACCACCGTCGGGAACGAAGGCGACGTTGAGGTGCCCGAGCCGCCCGCCGAGAAACCCATCGACCGCCGCGCCCTCTTCTCCAGCCGCCGGTCCAACCGCACCGATACCGCAGCAGTCCAGGTTGCCTCCGAAATCTCTGACCGCCTCACCGCCGGCCATCCCCAGGGCAACACCGAAGAGGGTTCTCCCGACGGCCGCCCGACCGCCCGCCTCGAAGGCCGTACCGTCATGGGCAACCTGCCCCTCCCCGAGTACTCCGTCCAGAACGCCGGCACAGTAGTCGTCCGCATCATGGTCGACCAGTACGGCACCGTCACCAGCGCCGTCCCCGGAGCCCGCGGCACCACCGTCCAGGACGCCACCCTCTGGGAAGCCGCCAAAAAAGCCGCCCTCAAAGCCAAGTTCAACGTCTCCGCCTCCGCACCCGCCGTCCAGGAAGGCACGATCACATACGTATTCACCTTGCGGTAAGCACGCTGCGATACCCGCCTGTGTCCGTGCCTCCGTTTTACCCCACTGCATCCCACCTTCCGAAGGTGAGACACTTTCCCGCATTTTCCGCTCACCTTCCGAAAATGAGTAAACGCAGTACCGCCTCCAGAGCACCATACTGCCGCGTTCCACCTCCCAGCAGACCTTTCCCACCTTCCGAAGGTGAGGCACTTTCCCGCATTTTCCGCACACCTTCCGAAGGTGCGTAACTCCACAGCCATTTCATACCTCTTTCGAAGGCAGGATAGCATGCGAAAGAGATATGGCACAGCCAGGAAACATTTCTTACCGGATACGGGATGTTCAGACGGTAGTGCGGGCCAGCGCCTCATAGAGCGGTTCGCGCTCGCGGTAGAGGCGGTCGATGACGTCGCGCAGGGGGGTGTCGCCGCGGTTCTCGAGGAGGGTGCGGCCGCCGGTGTCTTTCGACAGGCGGTTGAAGATGGTGTCGATGTCGGTCTTGACGTAGACGCAGTAGGTGAAGCGGGAGATGAGG
This sequence comes from Candidatus Coprenecus avistercoris, assembly GCA_018712275.1. Taxonomy (GTDB): domain Bacteria; phylum Bacteroidota; class Bacteroidia; order Bacteroidales; family UBA932; genus Coprenecus; species Coprenecus avistercoris. Next base: position 17,302 of record DVHI01000100.1, read on the forward strand.
TCGCGGCAGCCGGGGGTGGTGACAATGCCGCCTCCGAGGGAGAGGACGAGGGTGCAGCGGTGCATGTCCTCGAGGGTTTCAGGGTGCTCCGAGATGTGCTCTTCGAGGATGTCCTCCAGGCACTCCTCCTCTATCTTGCGGAAGCCGGGTTCTCCGACGGCGGCGAATATCCCGGAGACCGTCTTGCCCTCGCGCTCCTCGATGTAGGCGTCGGTGTCAATCATCGGGGCGCCGACCTTTGCGGAAAGTTCACGGGCCATGGTCGTCTTGCCCGCTGCCATAAAACCTATAAGGGAAATAATCATCGCTGTCTACTTAAAACAGGGTAAGGTCATCGTCTAAGGAGAATTCCACCACGTCGCCGGGTCTGGCACCGCTGCCGTCATTGTCACCGGCTCCGGCGTCATTGCGGTCCTCCGCGGAGGCTTCGGTGCTGCCGCTGCCGGGCCCTGCCGGATTGTCCCCATTGTCCTCATTATCCTGAGAATCAGCGGAGGCGGGGGATGCCGAAGGGTAGTTCAGACCTTCGAGGTCGTAGGTATCCTCCCCTGCGGGAAGATCCTCCGCATCCCGGGCATTGTCCCCGTCCGGAGCATTGTCCTCGGACTCCTCCTTCTGCAGGGGCTCTCCGAAGGCGATGGAGGCAATCTTCTCCCCCGCTCTCTTGCCCTTGGCGCGGAAGCCCTTGACGGCGATAAATTCCTCTGCGTCAATATCAGCCGGCTCCTTGGGCTTGTTGCCTGAGGGGACGAACTCGACGTGGACGGACGGCCAGCGGTCTTCGGAGACGGCCACCAGGCGGGCGCCCTCGTCGACGGGGATGAAGTTCTGGGAGGTATTGTCGCTCAGTTCGAAGCAGAAGCGCTTGATGTAGTAGTAGCCGGAGACCTTGTCCCAATAGATGGCGGTATAGACCTTCGAGGGGTCGAATTTCTCCACTATCAGCAGATCGCCCTGGAACCTGGTGCTCAGGTCGAGACCGGTGGTGTAGAAGGTACCGTCCTTGCAGACGGCCAGGATGTGCTCGTCGCCCCGGAACTCGCCCAGCAGCTCGCCGCGGCCGTCCTCGTTGAGCCGGTCGATGTCGCGGTCAAACCACATCTGCTTGCCGCCTATGGTCGAGACGCCGGCGGCCCGGAGCAGGACCTTCTGAACAGGGTATTTGGTGACGATGTTGCCCATCGAGGCGCGTCCCTTGATGGCCAGCTGTGAGAAATCGTAATCGAGGATCAGGCGCTTGAGGCCCGGGCGGGGACGGAGGTAGACCTTGACGGTCTCGGCCTCGCCGTTGGGGTTGGCAGTGAGCCAGTAGACCTGCGAGCCGGGGGTGCCCTTGGTCAGGTCGTACCAGCGGTCGCGGATGATGCCGGTGACTGCAAAGCGCTTGGCGTACATGGTGCCGCCCTTGCCGTCGCGGTACACGGCATTGTATATGGTGCGGGTATCGCCGCGCTTGAAGACTGCGGCGTGGATGATGCCCTTCTCCACAAACTGCTTGTCGGTCACCTTGCGGAGGGTGTAGCGGCCGTCCTTGATGAAGACGATCACCTCGTCGATGTCGGAGCAGTCGCTCACGTACTCGGCCTCCTCTATCTTCTTGGCCGAGGTGCCGATGAAGCCCTCGGAGCGGTTGATGTAGAGCTTGGCGTTGGAGGCGACGACCTTGGTGGCCTCGATGTTCTCGAAGGAGGTTATCTTGGTGCGGCGGGGATACCTGGCGCCGTATTTGTCCTTGAGGGACTGGAAATAGTCGATGCAGAACTCCGTCAGGTGCTCGAGATGGTAGCGCAGCTCGGCTTCTTTCTTCTCGATGGCGCGTATCTTGTCGGTGACTGCCTTGATATCGAACTTGGATATCTTGCGGACCGGCTTCTCGACCAGCTTCAGGATATCCGCGTCGGTAATCGGGCGGCGGAGCAGGTGCTGGTACTCGAGCATGGCGGCCTTCACGTCCTTGAGCTGCTTCTCCCAGGTGCGGGCGTCGTTCTCGAGGACCTTGTAGACCTTGTTCTCGAAGAAAATCTTCTCGAGGGAGGTGTAGTGCCACTCGCCCTCGACCTCGTCCAGACGGATGGTCAGTTCCTGACGCATCAGCTCCCGTGTCCGCTCTGTGTTATAGCGGAGCACATCGTCCACGCCCATGAAGTGCGGCTTCTTGTCCTTGATCACGCAGGTGTTGGGCGAGATGCTGACCTCGCAGTCGGTGCAGGCGTAGAGGGCGTCGATGGTCCGGTCGGGGGACGTGTCGGCGTAAAGCTGGATCACTATCTCGGCGTGCTCGGCGGTGTTGTCGTCGATCTTGCGGATCTTGATCTTGCCCTTGTCGTTGGCCTTGAGTATGGAGTCTATCAGATCACCGGTAGTAGTACCGTAGGGTATCTCGGTGATGACCAGTGTATTCTTGTTGACCTTCTGGATGTTCGCCCTTACGCGGACTTTTCCGCCGCGCAGCCCCCTGTTATAGGCCGACGTATCGGCATAGCCCCCGGTGGGGAAATCCGGTTCGAGGGTAAAATCCTCGCCTTTCAGCACGGCTATCGAGGCGTCCAGCAGTTCGTTGAAGTTGTGCGGGAGTATCTTGCAGGCCAGTCCTACGGCAATACCCTCCGAGCCCTGGGCCAGCAGGAGCGGGAACTTCACGGGCAGATTGACCGGCTCCTTGTTACGGCCGTCGTAGGAGTTGACCCACTCGGTGAGCTTCGGATTATAAAGCACCTCGTTGGCAAACGGCGTGAGACGGGCCTCAATGTACCTGCCGGCAGCCGCAGGGTCTCCGGTCAGGATGTTGCCCCAGTTACCCTGGCAGTCGATGAGCAGGTCCTTCTGGCCAAGCTGCACCAGGGCGTCCTTGATGGAAGCGTCTCCGTGAGGGTGGTACGGCATGGTGGCGCCTACCAGACTGGCCACCTTGTTGAAACGTCCGTCATCCTCCTCCTTCATCGCATGCAGAATCCTGCGCTGCACCGGCTTCAGACCATCCTCGATATGCGGCACAGCCCTCTCCAGGATTACGTACGAGGCGTAGTCCAGGAACCACTCCCGGTACATGCCCGAGAGCTTGTATTTCTTCGTGCCGTCGGAGATCACCTTGTCGAACTTGCCGGAGAGCACCTCGTCCTCGCCGTCCTCACCTGCGTAGGTGTCGGGGTCCGTGCCAGTATCGGCGTCGGCGTATGCGTCAGGGCCGGCATAGGCATCGGTTCCGGTGTCGGTTCCGGTGTCAGCTCCGGTGTCGGCTCCGGTACCTACGTCGGTGCCTAGATCGGCATAACCGCCGTCACCGCCGTCCTGTTCCAACGCACTCCCGCCGGACACATTTTCTATTCCGTTCCCAGAGGTCTCCAGGCCATCTTTTTCTTCGTCTTCTCTGCTCATCATTTTTCGTTTTTCAGCCGACAAAGATATTAAAAAAATTCAGATACGGGAAATGGAGGCACGCCCTCCTCTCCCACCTTCCGAAGGTGAGCAGAAACAGCCGGAAAGCAGCCGAGCCCTACTCCTTCCGAAGGAGTAGGCTAATACCCGAACGCCGCGAGTTTCCGCTTGTCGTCCCGCCAGTGGGGATCGACCTTGACGTAGAGCTGCAGGAAGACCTTCTTCTGGAAGAAGTCCTCCATGTCGATGCGGGCCTGGGTGCCGACGCGCTTGAGGGACGAGCCGCGGGCGCCGATGATGATGCCCTTCTGGGAGTCGCGCATGACGTTGATGACGGCCCGGATGTCGTAACGGTCGGCATTCTCCTTGAACTCCTCGATGACCACCTCGGTACAGTAGGGAATCTCCTTGTCGTAGTTGGTGAGTATCTTCTCGCGGATGATCTCGGAGGCGAAGAAGCGGAGGTTGCGGTCGGTGAAAAAGTCCTTGTCGTACCAGGGCTCGCTCTCGGGCAGCAGCGACACTATACGTCCGAACACCGGCTCCAGCCCGAACCGCTCCAGAGCCGAGACCGCGAAGACTTCCGCATGGGGCACGGCGGCGGACCACTGCGCGGCCAGGGCGGCCACGGTCTGCTGGTCGCTCAGGTCGATCTTGTTGATGACGATGAGCACGGGGCAGTCCACACTGCACAGCCGCTCGACGTACTCCCGGTTCTTGTCTCCCTTCTCCACCACGTCGGTGACGTAGAGGATGATGTCGGCGTCCCCGATGGCGGTGTTGACGTACTCCATCATGGAGCGCTGGAGATTGTAGGCCGGTTTGAGGATTCCCGGAGTGTCGGAGTAGACTATCTGGTAGTCCTCTCCGTTGACAATGCCCATGATACGGTGCCGGGTGGTCTGGGCTTTGGATGTAATGATGGAAAGGCGCTCCCCGACTAGGGCGTTCATCAGCGTGGACTTGCCCACATTGGGATTGCCTATGATGTTTACGAAACCGGCACGGTGCGGATGCCCCTCCACTACAGGCTGAGCTGCGGCTGAGTCCACCGCGTCTGTCTGAGGAAGGGGCATCTCCGGCTGCATGGCTGCGGAAGTGCTGCTACTCATAGAAATTGAGTTTGAGCATGGTCACCTCCTCCTCGCTGAGGAATCTCCACTGGCCACGGCGCAGGTTTTTCTTGGTAAGTCCGGCAAAATACACTCTGTCGAGCTTGCGTACCCTGTAACCGAGGGCCTCGAACATACGGCGGACGATGCGGTTGCGGCCCGAATGGATCTCGATGCCCACGATGCTGCGGTCATCTCCGTTGTAGGCCACCTCATCGGCGTATGCGGGACCGTCCTCAAGGTCCACGCCCTGTACGAGCCGGTCCATATCCTCGGGCTTGAGGTTCTTGTCGAGGGTCACCTGATATATCTTCTTCTTCTGGAAGGAAGGATGGGTCAGTTTCTCGGCGAGCTCCCCGTCGTTGGTCAGCAGCAGCACTCCGGTCGTGGACTTGTCCAGACGTCCTACGGGGAAAATGCGCTCGGGGCACATATCCCTGCTGATGAGCTGCATCACGTTCTTGTCGGCGTGGGGGTCGCTGGTGGTGGTCACGAAGTCCTTGGGTTTGTTGAGCAGGACGTAGACCTTCTTCTCGCCGCGCAGACGCTCGCCGTTGAAGCGGACATCGTCCTCCGCGGGATTGACCTTCACTCCCATCTCGGTGACAACCTGTCCGTTGACGGTCACCAGACCGGCGGAGATATACTCGTCGGCCTCGCGGCGGGAGCAGATGCCGGAGTTGGCGATAAACTTGTTGAGACGCACCATGCCGTCGTCCTCCTTCACCACTGCGGGTGTCTGGGGCACACGGGGCTTCTCCATGCCGGGGTGCTCGGAGCGGAGACGGTGCTCGAAGCCGCGGCGCTCCTTAAACTGACGGTCGGGACGGTCTCCGCCAACGAAAGGCTTACCGCTCTTTCCGCGGAATCCCGGCTTGCCGCCGCCAAATCCGGACTTTCCTCCACGGAATCCGGGCTTGTCACCGCCGTGGAATCCCGATTTGTCCCCGCGGAATCCGGGTTTGTCACCGCCGCGTAAGGCAGGTCTGTCCCCACCCCGGAATCCGGGCTTGCCGGCTCCGTCCTGACGGCGTCCACCGTAACCGGGCCGGTCGCTGCGGAAGTCCTGTCTGTCATTGTCCCTGTGGAAATTCCCGCCATGCTGCCCGGGCTTTGAGAATCTGCCTTCGGGCCTTCCCTCTCCGTTTCTGTCGAAGGACCTGCGGGGTCTGAACGAGGGTCTCTCTCCGGAGGCCCTGTAATCTGAATGCTCTGTTTTCCTGTAGTCTGCGCGGTCCTGTCCCTCCCGGGTCTCTGACCGCCTGATGCGTGGTCTCATGTCGATAGCTGGCTGTTTTTATTGAATTTTGCCCGCAAAGGTATGTCAATCGAAGATAATTTCCTATTTTTACAACATCATTTTCTAAAACGTGTGAAAGTCATGAAGAGGAGAACTTCTGCCACCCCCCGCCGCAACCGCCGCCTCACCCTCGCCGCCGAGAACATCGACATGGCGCTGAGGGCCGTCAGGTCCAACAGACTCAGGTCTTCCCTGACCATTGCCATCATTGCCCTGGGGATCACCTCCCTGGTGGGCATCCTCACCGCCGTCGACTCGATGGACGCTACCCTCAAGGACGCCTACAGCCGCATGGGCGCCGGCATCATCAACATCCGCTCGCTCTACTCGATGCCCGCCGACATGCGCCGCATCCGCAATTCCCGCGAGATATCCCGGGCCCAGGCCGAGCGCTTCACCGACTACTACCGCGCCCCCGCGACAGTCACCATCTTCACCACCGTCCTCTCCGGCACCAGGGCCGAGGCAGGACAGAAGCGCACCAATCCCACGACCGACGTCATCGCCACCGACGGCAACTATATGAAGTACAATATGCTGGAACTCTCCTCCGGCCGCAGTCTATCGGCAGCCGACGTGGAGGGAGGCCGGTTCTATTGTGTCATAGGGGACAATGTGGCCCGCACCCTCTTCGAAGCGCAGGAGGACCCCGTAGGCCAGACGGTACATATCTCGGGACGCAGCTATATTATAATAGGAGTGGCGGCACCCGTCGGGAACAATGCCGGGGGCAGCATGGACGGAAGCATCCTGGTACCATATACCAATGCCCTGGCCAACCTCGCCACCTCCACCCCCGATTTCACGATAGGCATCCTCCCGGACCCTTCGGTAAGTTCGGAAGCCGCTGCCACCGAGGCGGAAATGACCTTCCGGGCAGTGAGGCGGCTCGCCCCCTTCGACGACGCTGACTTCCGCATCACCCGCAGCGAGGCGGTCATCGAAGAGCTCAACTCCACGATGCGCACCCTCACGATAGCCGCCATCGTCATCGGCCTGGTCACCCTGACCGGAGCGGCAGTAGGCCTGATGAACATCATGCTGGTATCCGTCCGCGAGCGCACCCGGGAGATAGGCACGCGCAAGGCCCTGGGCGCCGCCTCGAAACGCATCAAGGCACAGTTCCTGATGGAGTCGGTAATCATCGGCCAGACCGGCGGCCTGATAGGCATCGCCGCCGGCATCCTCATAGGCAACATCATCGCCGCAGTCATGCAGGCCTCCTTCGTCATCCCCTGGCTCTGGATGCTCCTGGCCATCGCCCTCTGCATGGCCGTCGGCATCCTCTCCGGCTATCTCCCCGCAAAACGCGCTGCCGCCCTCGATCCTATCGAGTGCCTGCGGTACGAGTAGCTATGCTATTAACGTAGACATTTAAAGCAGCTCCAGCAGCGCATCGACATCGGCCTCCGTAGTGGCCCAGTCGGTGACGAAGCGGATGGCGCTGCGGCGGTCGTCGAGCTGTTCCCAGAGGGAGAAGGTGGCCTGGCCGCGGAGGCGGTCCACCACAGAATCGTCCACGATGACGAAGAGCTGGTTGGTCTTGGGCGGGGCGTAGAAGGTATAGCCCTTGGAGGAAAGGCCGGCGGCGAGGCGGTCGGCGGCGGAGAGGGCCACCTTGCCCACGCGCTCGTAGAGGCCGTCGGTGAAGAGGGTGGCGAACTGGACTCCGAGCAGACGTCCCTTGGCCAGAAGGGCACCGCGCTGCTTGATGAGCGAGAAGAGGTTGCCTACCAGACCGGGGCGGGGCACGACGAGGGCCTCTCCGAAGAGGGCGCCGCACTTGGTGCCGCCGATGTAGAACATGTCGCAGAGAGAGGCGATATCCTTCAACGACACATCGTTGCGGTCGGAGGCGAGGGCGTATGCCAGGCGGGCGCCGTCCAGATACAGCGGGATGCGGTACTCATGGCAGACACCGGCCATCTCCCGGAGCTCGGCCAGGGAGTACAGACCGCCCTGCTCTGTAGGATGGGTGACATAGACCATGCCGGGCTCGACCATGTGGGCGTAGTTCTCGTCGGCCCAGTAGGCCCGCAGATATTCCCGGACCTCAGAAGCCCGCAGCTTGCCTCCGTCATGGGCGGGCAGGGCCAGGACCTTGTGCCCGGTGGCCTCGACGGCTCCCGACTCGTGATGGTTGATGTGGCCGGAGACGGGCGAGATGACGCCCTGGCAATGACGGAGGACGGCACAGGCGGCGAGGGCATTGACCTGGGTGCCTCCTATCAGCAGATGAATCTGGGCCTCGGGACAGCCGCATGCCTCGCGGATTTTCTCCACGGCGGCGGCAGTATAGGGGTCGTCTCCATAACCGAGGGTCTGTTCCATATTGGTGCGGACCAGTGCCTGCATCACTTCCGGGCAGGCTCCCCGCATGTAGTCGTTTTCAAAATTGAGCATGTTGTTGCCTCCTCCTGTATTGTCCTAGAATAGTTCTTTCTTGCGTATATCCTTGACCCGCAGCTGGATGTTGGCGATGCCGCGGTAGTAGTTCTCTGCGATGGAATAGCAGATGTCCACCGGGTTGCCGGCGTGCAGGTGCTCGAAGTGCTCGGAACGGTTGAAAGCTATCGCCGAGATGTGGCGGTATGGTTCGTCCTCCTGTATCAGCTCCAGCTTCATGTGGCCGTTGTCAGAGCCTACGAGGCGCCCGTTGCCGTTGTCATAGACATTCTCGGTAATGAACACAGGCGAGAGGTTCCCCGGGCCGAAGGGCTGGAACTGCTTGAGTATCCTGAAGAACTTCGGGGTAATCTGCTTGAAGTCCAGATAGGTGTCGATGGTCACTACGGGGGTGAGGATGTCCTCGGTAATCTTGGTTGCGACGACCCGCTCGAATTTCTCCGCGAAGGGTTTCAGATTCTCCTTCTTGAGCGTGAGGCCCGCCGCATACATGTGGCCTCCGAAATTTTCCAGATACTCCGAACATTCCTCTATTGCCTCATAGAGGTCGAAGCCGGCAATACTGCGGGCCGAGCCGGTGATGAAGCCGTTGGACTCCGTAAGGACGATCGTGGGACGGTAGAACGCCTCCACGAGCCTTGAGGCCACGATGCCGACCACTCCCTTGTGCCACTTGGGATTGAACACGACGGTGGACTTGCGCAGGGGATAGTCCTTGGAGCGCTTGACGGTCTCTATCGCCTCGCGGGTGATCTCCTTGTCCACGCTCTTGCGCTCCTTGTTGTGGGTGTCGATGGCCTTGCCGATGCTCTGGGCCTCGTCGTCATTGCGGCAGACGAGGAGATGGACGGCGGTGCGGCCCGACTCCATGCGGCCTGCGGCATTGATCCTGGGGCCTATCTTGAAGACGATGTCGTCGATGGTAATCTTGTGGTTCTCCAGGCCGGAGAGTTTGATGATGGATAGCAGGCCCTTGCTCGGGGAGCTGTTGAGCCGCTCGAGGCCGTAGTAGGCCAGGATACGGTTCTCGCCGGTCATGGAGACCAGGTCTGCGGCAATGCTGACGGCCACCAGGTCGAGGAAGGACTCCACCCATGCGAAGGGCAGTCCCTTGCGGAGGGCGTAGGCCTGGACGAGCTTGAAGCCGACTCCGCAGCCGGATAGGTCGTCGAAGGGATAGCTGCAGTCGTGCCGCTTGGGATCGAGGATGGCAGCGGCGGGGGGCAGGGTCTCGTCCGGCAGATGGTGGTCGCAGATGATGATGTCGATGCCCTTGTCCTTGGCATAGCGGACCTTCTCCACGGCCTTGATACCGCAGTCGAGGGAGATGATAAGGGTGTAGCCGTTCTCCCAGGCCCAGTCTATGCCCTTGTAGGAGATGCCGTAGCCCTCGTCGTAGCGGTCGGGGATGTAGTATTCGACGTTGGGGTTGAAATTGCGTATGAAGGTGTACATCAGGGCTACAGCCGTGGTTCCGTCCACGTCGTAGTCTCCGTATATCATGACCCTTTCCTCCTCGGCGATAGCCTTCTCGAGCCGGTCTACAGCCCTGTCCATATCTTTCATCAGGAAGGGGTCGTGGAGCTTGGAGAGGTCGGGCTTGAAGAACTCGCGGGCCCGGTCGGCTGTGGTGATGCCGCGCTGTACCAGGAGGTTGGCGAGAACCTGGTCGATGCCCAGCTCGGAGGAGAGGGCGCGGACCAGAGCGGGGTTGCCCTGTTCTTTAACTATCCATTTTTTTTCGATTGACATGAGCGCAAATTTACAAAATTTATCGAATGGTGCGGAAGTTGTTTGAAATACTTTCGTAAATTTGCCGATTGAACTAATAACGACAAGATGGAAAATATAGAACTGAACGAACAGGAGCAGAACCGCCGTGACGCCGTCACCAAGCTCCGCGAGCTGGGGATAGAGCCTTATCCCGCAGCGCTTTTCGAAGTCAATACCACATCAACCGAGATAAAGGAGAAATACGATCCGGAGAAGTGCCCCTTCCCTGAGATATCCATAGCCGGCAGGATGATGAGCCGCCGTATCATGGGCGCCGCCTCGTTCATCGAGCTGCAGGACTCCGAAGGCAGGATTCAGGTCTATATCAAGCGCGACGAGATCTGCCCCGGCGAGGACAAGACCATGTACAACACCGTCTTCAAGAAGCTCCTCGACATCGGCGACTTCGTGGGCATCAAGGGCTACGCCTTCATCACCCAGACCGGCCAGCTCTCCATACACGCCAAGAGCCTGACCGTCCTCTCCAAGTCCCTGAGGGTGCTCCCGATAGTCAAGGAGAAGGAAGGCGAGGTCTACGACGCATTCTCCGACCCCGAGCTCCGCTACCGCATGAGGTACGTGGACCTGGTGGTCAATCCCCAGGTAAAGGACGTCTTCGTCAAGAGGACCCGCATCATACAGACCATGAGGGAGTACTTCAACTCCTTCGGCTACATGGAGGTCGAGACCCCCATCCTCCAGCCCATACCCGGAGGCGCCAACGCCAGGCCCTTCATCACCCACCACAACGCCCTGGACATCCCCCTGTACCTGCGTATCGCCAACGAGCTCTACCTCAAGAGACTGATCGTCGGAGGCTTCGCCGGCGTCTACGAGTTCGCCAAGGACTTCCGCAACGAGGGCATGGACAAGTCCCACAACCCCGAGTTCACCTGCATGGAGATTTACGTGGCCTACAAGGACTACATCTGGATGATGGAGTTCGTGGAGAACCTCCTCGAGAAAGTGGCCGTGGCCGTTAACGGCAGGACCAACATCACCATCGGCGGCAACGAGATAGAGTTCCGCAAGCCCTACCGCCGCCTGCCCATGCTCGAGGCCATCCGGGAATACGCCGGAGTGGACGTGCGCGGCATGGACGAGGAGGCCCTGCGCAAGGTCTGCGCCGACCTGCACATCGAGGTGGACAACACCATGGGCGTAGGCAAGCTCATCGACGCCATCTTCGGCGAGTACTGCGAGAAGCATCTGATCCAGCCCACCTTCATCACCGACTACCCCTGGGAGACCTCGCCCCTGACCAAGCGTCACCGCAGCGATCCCTCCCTCACCGAGCGCTTCGAGCTCTTCGTGAACGGCAAGGAACTGGCCAACGCCTACAGCGAGCTCAACGACCCCATCGACCAGCTCTACCGCTTCAAGGAGCAGCTCAAGCTCAAGGACAAGGGCGACGACGAGGCGATGTACATCGACATGGACTTCGTCCGCGCCCTCGAGTACGGCATGCCCCCGACATCCGGCCTCGGCATGGGCATAGACCGCCTCACCATGTTCATGACCGGAGCGCCTTCCATCCAGGACGTGCTCTTCTTCCCGCAGATGCGTCCTGAGAAGAAGCCCGCCGCCCAGGACAATACCGAAGTATCCACGGCAAATGAAAAATAACCGGCACGACCCGGAAATCATCACCTCCCTCCAGAACCCCCGGGTCAAGGAGGTGACGGCCCTACAGAGCAGCTCCTCTCTCCGCCGGGAGAAGGGGCTGTTCGTCGTGGAGGGGCTCCGGGAGGTGGAGCGCTGCCTGGAAAGCGGCTTCCGCCTCCGGTCGGTGTTCTATTGTCCCTCCGTCTGCCGGCACGTCCCTACTCCTTCGGAAGGAGTGAGGGTATTCGAGGTCTCCGAAGCGGTATACGGGAAAATGGCCTACCGCGGGGGCACGGAAGGAATCCTCGCGGTGGTCTGCGGCAATGCGGGGGACCGGTCGCTGGAGGCCCTCGACCGTGTATTGTCCGGAGACAGCTCCGCCCCCCTCATCGTCGTCGTAGAGTCCGTCGAGAAGCCCGGCAACCTCGGGGCAATGCTCCGCACCGCCGACGCCTCCGGAGTTTCCGCCGTCCTGGTCTGCGACCCGCACACCGACCTCTACAACCCGAACCTGATCCGGGCCAGCCTCGGCGGGGTATTCACCCGCAACATCGCCGTCTGCTCCTCGGAGGAGGCCATCGCCTGGCTCAAGGCCCGCGGCATCAGCATCCTCACCGCCCAGCTGCAGGACTCCGAGCTTTACTACGACACCGACATGACCCGCCCTACCGCCCTGGTATTCGGTACTGAAGCCGACGGCCTCACCGACATCTGGAGACGTGCCGCCGACGCGCACATCCGCATACCCATGCTCGGCCGCATCGACTCGCTCAACGTCTCCGCCTCCATGGCCGTCCTATGCTATGAGGCCCTGCGCCAGAGACATGGACAGCCACAACGGGGATCCCACCGCAACGATTAGTCCTGACATGCCATGAAAGAATCAGACAATCCCAAGAACCTGGCAGAACCGGAATGGCCCGGCGCACTCGGCAGCCGGAACGACCGCCCCATGCGCCTCGGCCTGATCGGCTGCCCCATCAGCCACAGCAAGAGCCCGGCTCTATTCCTGGAGCACTACGCCTCAAGACCGGACATTCTGGAACACTGGAGCTACGACCTCATCGAGCGGGACACCTTCGACGAAGCCTGGGCGGCATTCCTCCAGGACTACGTCGCCGTCAATGTCACCGCCCCCTTCAAGGAAGACGCATTCAAGGCCGCTGACACCCACAGTTATTCAACCCTCAGATGCCTGGCCTCCAACCTGCTTGTCAAGTCAGGCTCGGGCGTAAGTGCATACAACACTGATTTCGAAGCCGTCCTGAAGATACTGCAGCAGGAGTTCCCGAAGCCGGAAGAACACAGAGCCATGGTAATCGGTTGCGGAGGAGCCGGCAAGGCGGCGACAGCAGCGGCACTGGAAGCCGGCATGAAGGTCTACCTGTGCAACAGGACCGTCAGCCGGGCACAGGAATTTGCGGACTACCTGCGCCGATACGACCCGCATAAGTGCGGCACCGTCTCTAAAATACTGAACCTTAACGGATACGCCTCCATATCCACCATCGAGGCCGCCAACATCCAGTGGACAATTCCACCGGCCCTCAAAATCGCCATCTACGAAGCCGACACCATAATATACACTCTCCCCGGACCTTCGGACAATCTCAGACGCTTTCTCTCCGACGACCCTGGCCTGCTCGCCGGCAAGACCGTCATAGAGGCCAACTACAAGTCCCCCGTCCTGTCCTTCACACCCTGCCGCCACTACATCTCCGGCCTCACCTGGCTCCGCCTCCAGGCCCTCGCCACGTACCGCATCGCTATCGGCAGGTGAGGCGGAGTGAGCGCAGATCATAACTTCTTCCCTCCACTGACTCCTTCCGAAGGAGTGAGCCGCCCGAGACAATCTAGGTAGTGCCCACCTTCGGAAGGTGAGTGAGCCCATGACAGGGGTTCGTGCAGGGATGTGGCACCGCAACGGCACCGAATCGCGGAATTTGCTGCCGTTGTGGAAGGAGGATGGAGTGGCAATCCCGTTCAGAGAGTCCCTGGCGATGGCTCTGCAGGAAAGGCAGCACCGCAACGGCACCGAATCGCGGGATTTGCTGCCGTTGTGGGAAGATGAACGAGGAGGGCAATGATGACCGAGGAGGGCAATGATGACCGAGGAGGGCAATGACCGGGAAAGGAATGCCGCAGATTACCGTCCGCCGGCCTTCTCGTCCAGACGCAGTTCCGGATGGCGGTCAGAGGAGCGGCTGAGCAGCACGGACACCACTATCGCGCAGACAGCCAGGCCGATGAAGAAGTACTCGGCGACTACCGGTGAGGAGGCGCGGTCGATGATGTGGCCGACGACTATCGGGACGGTGAACAGTCCGATGTTCTGCACCCAGTAGACGAGGGAGAAGGCCGTACCCAGCCGGCTCTCGGCGATAATCTTCGGAAGCGAAGGCCACATGGCTGCCGGGACGAGGGAGTAACCCAGACCGAGCACTCCGATAGCGATAAAACCGAAGGCCGGCACACCAGGAGCGAAGGCCACTGTCAGATGGGAAAACAGAATCATGGCCGACCCGAGGATCATGATCTTCGTACCGCGTCCCACCCGGTCCACGACGGCTCCGAACAGGGGCGCGAACACCAGGGTAAAGAAAGGTATCATGGCCACCATCACCGAGGCCACGTCACTGTCAATGCCGAAGCGAGGCATAAGGATAGCGGTGGCGAACTTGCGGAAGGACACCACGCAGCAGTAGAAGAATACGCAGAGCAGGGAAATCAGGATAAAATGCCGGTCGGTAATGACTTTCAGCACGTCCCGGAAACGGAAACGGTCCTCGGCCGGAGAACCGGTATCGGCTGCTCCAGAGGCAGAACCGGCAGCTGCCCCCCGCCTGTCCGCCCCATAGTCCATCGCCACGAACAGCCCCCACAGCACCAATGCCCCGAGCAGCAGGACCATCCCGACCACAGCCGGCTTCGAAGTCTCCGAAAACGGAATATACCCCTCCAGCTCCACGATCCGCGGCACCACTATCAGCGCCACGGCAGTACCCAGACGGGCCAGGGCGAGCTGCAGTCCCATGGCCAGGGCTATCTCCCGGCCCTTGAACCATTTGGCTATGGCCCGGTTAACCGTCACTCCGGCTATCTCGCTGCCGAGTCCGAACATCGCGCACCCGGCATACGCCAGCGACAGCGACGGCTTGGCGAACACCCCAGACAGCCACGCACACAGCCGGCTGCCGGCGAAACTCTCGGATATGGCGTATGTTATCAGTGCCGCCCCTCCTACCATCAGCCCCACGAATATCGAGCCGGTCAGCCTCACCCCCCAGCGGTCCAGCAGCATGCCGCAGATAATCAGTCCGCCGAAGATGCACAGCAGGGAATAGGCGCTCCTGTAGAAGCCGTAATCGGCCATGGACCAGCCGAGGGCCACCATAGACGGGTCCTCGAACTCCTGATTGATGGTCGAGAAGATGTCGTCGAAGAAGTACGACGCGAACATCGGCAGGGCAAGACACAAGAGGGCCACCCATCGGATGGCCCCCGTATCTTTCAAAGTCTTGAAAAGCTTACTCATCTTTCTTCACCACATTGGGCAGTTCCAGACCATAACCCTTGCGGCGGTCCTCAGACTTGAGCAGGAAGCTGAAGATGAAGGCCAGGATACCGAACGATGAGAATATAATCATAGGTGCGAGATAGCCGCCGGTCGACTGGAGCACCTTGCCGATAAGCAGGGGTACCAGACAGAGTCCGATATTCTGCACCCAGAAGATGAGGCAGTAGGCACTTCCGAGTATCTTTTCGTCGATAATCTTGGGCACCGAGGGCCACAGGGCGGCAGGTACGAGGGAGAAGCTGACTCCTAAGATTGCAATCAAAGCAACTGCCAGCCACTTATTATGAGGCTGAGGACAATGAGGCAGGATGAAGGCAAATGACAGATGACACACTATCATGATGATTGCACCCAGCATCAGCATCGTCGCGCCCTTGCCCTTACGGTCCAGGAAGATACCGAGCAGAGGGGTAAGGCACATCGCCAGAATCGGGAAGAAGCTGAAAAGCTGGGAAGCAGTGGCATTGTCCACTCCGAGGGTCACCTCCAGATAGTTGGGAGCGTATCTCTGGAAGGGGAAGATAGCCGAGTAGTAGAGCACGCAGAGCAGGGCCACCAGCCAGAACATCTTGCTGGAGAATATCTTGCCGAGGTCCCTGATATGGAACTCGTCCTCCGGGGACTTCTCTTCGGTAGCCATTCCGGCTGCAACCAGCTGCTTGTCGAACTTGGAGTCCATCACCGAGAATACGATATAGTTGATAAGGCCGATGAGCAGGAGGACGGTGCAGAAGCCCACGGGAGCCACCACCGACTGGTCGAAGCTGTTGGAGATGATGGGCGCCAGCCACATGACGGCGAACACACCGAGACGGGCGATAGCCATCTCAAGTCCCATTGCGAGGGCCATTTCCTTGCCTTTAAACCACTTGGCTATGGATTTGGATACCGTGGTACCGGCCATCTCGCAGCCGCAGCCGAAGATCATGAAACCGAGGGAGGCCATCTTGGCACTGCCGGGCATGGCTGTCCACCAGCTGTCGAGCCAGGCATTGAAGCCAGTACCCTGGAACCACTCGCTCACACCCACGAACTTTATCGCGGCGCCGAGCACCATCAGGGAGGCGGAGAGAGTTCCGGTAAAGCGGATACCCATCTTGTCCAGGATGATACCTGCCAGAATCAGGAAACCGCACACGTTCAGGATATATTCGGATGCAGCGTATGTTCCGAACGCGCCGCTGTCCCAGCCCCTGGCCGACTCGATCAGGGATTTCAGAGGGGACATCACGTCCACGAACATATATGCGAAAAACATCATCAGCGCAATGAGAATCAACGCTGTCCAACGGGCTACAACACTGTCGTTGAGCATTTTTGCCATTTTTTCTTGCATGTGATCTAGAGTATTAGGATTAATTCGGGTCAAAAGTACAAAAAATAATGCTATCTTAGCAGTCCGAAATTAAAACAATCCGATTATGTCACTGAATAAAGTCCTACTTATAGGAAACGCGGGAAGGGATCCCGAGATCCGGCACCTGGAAAGCGGCACCATGAACGCCACTTTCTCCCTGGCCACCACCGAGAGGTACAGGGACCGCAGCACCGGAGAGATGAAAGAGCAGACCGAATGGCACAACATCGTGTGCTGGAGAAACTTAGCAGAGATAGCAGAGAAGTACGTCAAGAAAGGCACGCAGCTCTTCATCGAGGGCCGCATCCGTACCCGCTCCTACAACGACAAGGACGGCAACACCAAATACATGACCGAAATCCTCGCCGACAACATGCAGCTCCTCGGCCGCAAGGCGGACAACCCCGGCAACCAGGGCGGCGGCTACTCCCAGGGAGGAGGCTACCAGCAGCCCTACCAGCCCCAGCAGCAGGGAGGATGGCAGCAGCCCCGGCAGAATTTCCAGCAACAGCAGCAGAACTGGCAGCAGCCCCAGCAGCCTCAGGGGTACAATGCCCCCGCACAGACAGCCCCCGCCGCAGACTCCTTCGGCGGCGCCGAGGAGGGGGACGACCTCCCGTTCTAGAACATTGTCCTGAAACAGAAGAAATATCATGAGCAACAATACAGCAAAAGTAGACGTCGTACTCGGCCTCCAGTGGGGAGACGAGGGCAAGGGCAAGATAGTGGATGTCCTTGCACAGAAATACAATATCATCGCCCGCTTCCAGGGCGGCCCGAACGCCGGACACTCGATCCAGCACGGAGGGAAGAGTTTCGTACTGCACTCCGTACCCTCGGGCATTTTCCGGGAAGGCACCGACAACCTCATCGGAGGCGGCGTAGTCCTCGACCCGATCATATTCCGGCAGGAGTGCGAGGATCTGGAGAAGCTGGGCGTACCCGTAAGGGAGCGCATCCGCATATCGAAGAAGGCCCACCTCATCACCCCCACCCACCGCATCATCGACGCGGCATCCGAGGCCTCCAAGGGCAAGTCCAAGATCGGCTCGACCCTAAAGGGCATCGGCCCCACCTATATGGACAAGACCGGACGCAATGGTCTCCGCGTAGGCGACATCCTCGCCCCGGACTTCCAGGACCGTTTCGAGGCCCTGAAGAAGAAGCACATCGCCTTCCTCAAGCAGTTTGACTACGCCTACGACCCCGACACCAACGTAAAGGAGTGGATGGCCGCCGTGGACTACCTCCGTACATTCGACCTGGTGGACGGCGAGTACTATATCAACAGCCGTCTCGCCCAGGGCAGCAGCGTCCTCGCCGAGGGAGCCCAGGGCTCGATGCTCGACGTGGACTTCGGATCCTACCCCTTCGTGACCTCCTCGACCACCATCTGCCCGGGCGCATGCCTCGGACTGGGAGTGGCCCCCTCGTCCATCGGCCACGTCTACGGCATCTTCAAGGCCTACTGCACCCGCGTGGGCAGCGGCCCCTTCCCCACCGAGCTCTTCGATGAGACCGGAGAGGAGCTCCGCCGCCAGGGTCACGAGTTCGGCGCCACCACAGGCCGTCCCCGCCGCACCGGCTGGCTGGACATGGTCGCCCTCAAGTACGCCGTGATGCTCAACGGAGTCACAGAACTGATCATGATGAAGGCCGACGTGATGGACACATTCGACACCATCAAGGTGGCCACCGGCTACATCGTGGACGGCAAGCCCCAGGACACCGTGCCCTACGACACCTACGCCGAGATCACTCCAGTATATCAGGAGTTCAAGGGCTGGAAGCAGCCTCTCTCGGCCATCCGCGACGAGAAGGACCTTCCCGCAGAGTTCAAGGAATACATCGCATTTATCGAACAGCAGACAGGAGTGCCTGTAACCGTTATCTCCCTCGGCCCGGACAGGGACGAGACCATTTTCAGGAGATAGGCCATGTCCCTGCTGGAGAAAGTCAACAGCCCCGAAGATATCCGGGGCTTTTCTGTCAAGCAGCTGGAGACCCTCTGCAGCGAGATACGGCAGTACATGATCGGATGCTGCGCCACGAACCCGGGCCATCTGGGCTCGAGTCTCGGTGTGGTCGAACTGGCCGTTGCCCTGCACTACACCTACAACACCCCTACTGACAAGATCGTCTGGGACGTGGGACACCAGGCCTACGCCCACAAGATCATCACCGGCCGCCGGGAGCAGTTCCGCACCAACCGGACCTACGGCGGCATAAGCGGTTTCCCGAAAATGTCCGAGAGCATCTTCGACTCCTTCGGCGTAGGACACTCGTCCACTTCTGTCAGCGCCGCCCTCGGCATGGCCACGGCAGCCAAACTCTCCGGCAGCGGTGAGAAGATAGTGGCCGTCATCGGAGACGGAGCCATGACCGGCGGACTGGCCTTCGAGGGCCTCAACAACGCCGGCGCCATGAAGACCGACATCCTGGTCATACTCAACGACAACCACATCTCCATCGACCACGGCCGCGGAGGACTGCACGACTACCTGCTCAAGATATCCACATCGGAGACATACAACCGCATCAAGAACCACGTCTGGGACACCATAGGCTCCACCCGCCTGCGCCGCTGGGTCCAGAAAGTGATGTTCAGCACCAAGATGGCCATCTTCCGCAGCGGCTCCCTCTTCGAGTCCTTCGGATTCCGTTACTTCGGAGCCATCGACGGCCACGACATCGGCCAGCTGACCACCACCCTCGCCTCCCTGCGCAACATCAAGGGCCCCAAGCTCCTGCACGTCATCACCAAAAAGGGCAAGGGATACCGTCCCGCCGAGGAGGACCAGACCGTATGGCACGCCCCCGGCACCTTCGACCCCGTCACCGGCAAGCGCAACTTCCCCGCGGAACCCGCCGCCGCCCGCTACCAGGACGTATTCGGAGAGACCCTCCTCGAGCTCGCCCGGGCCGATGAGAAGATCGTCGCCGTCACCCCCGCCATGGCCTCCGGCTGCGGCATGAACATCATGATGAGGGAAATACCCGAACGGACCTTCGACGTCGGCATAGCCGAGCAGCACGCCGTCACATTCTCCGCCGGTCTGGCCGCTGCGGGCTACCTCCCCTTCTGCAACATCTACTCCTCCTTCATGCAGAGGGCCTACGACAATGTCATCCACGACGTCGCCCTCCAGAAACTGAAGGTCATCCTCTGCCTGGACCGCGCCGGTCTGGTCGGAGAGGACGGAGCCACGCACCAGGGCGTATTTGACCTGGCCGCCTTCCGCCCCGTCCCGAACCTGGTCATCGCCTCCCCCCTCGACGAGCTGGAGCTGCGCAACCTCATGTACACCGCCGCCCTCCCCTCATTCCAGGGTCCTATTATAATAAGGTATCCCCGTGGAAACGGCGAGGGAGTCTCATGGCGCGGAGCGGAGTTCAGGCCCGTCCCCCTGGGCCGCGGCCGTCTCCTCCACCCCGGGAAGGACGTGGCGGTGCTCTCCATCGGCCCCATAGGCAACAGGGCCGCGGAAGCCGTCCGCAGAGCCGCGGAGACGGGCAGGGAGGCGCTCCACTACGACATGCGCTTCCTCAAGCCGCTGGACACGGACATTCTGGAGGAGGTCTGCGCCAAGGCCGGCACCGTCATCACCGTCGAGGACGGAATGACCGCCGGAGGACTGCACGACGCCGTGGCCTCCTGGATTGCAGAGCGGCATCCGGGTATAAAAGTCATTGGCCTCGGAGTCCCCGACAAATTCGTGGAGCAAGGGACTATCAAGGAGTTAAGGGCAGAATGCGGGTATGACACGGAAAATATTTTCAAAACAATCTGCAATTATTTTTAAAATTGTTTTGGATATTTTAATAAATGATATATCTTTGCAGTCCCAAAAATAAGCGCTGCCGATATAGCTCAGTTGGCCAGAGCAGCTGATTTGTAATCAGCGGGTCGTGGGTTCGAATCCCTCTATCGGCTCAAGTTCATTGAATACGTATAACAAAATATACTCAGGGGAGATACCAAAGTGGCCAACTGGGGCAGACTGTAAATCTGCTGGCGCACGCCTTCGGAGGTTCGAATCCTTCTCTCCCCACACATAGCGAAGAGGCATTGATTAGCGCGAGCAGCGATGCTGAAGATGCCCCCACGACACGAAGCAGGTTTTTCGTTTTGAAGGGGCAGATTCAAGGAACGCGACGAGAGAGCACCGGAGTTTACTCCCGTAAATGAGGATGCGAGCGAGAAGCAGTGACGCAGAAGATGCCCCTTCAAAACGAAAAAGGCGGAAGTAGCTCAGTTGGTAGAGCATCAGCCTTCCAAGCTGAGGGTCGCGGGTTCGAACCTCGTCTTCCGCTCCATTTAAAAGCCAGTGTAGCTCAGGGGTAGAGCGCTTCCTTGGTAAGGAAGAGGTCATGAGTTCAAATCTCATCACCGGCTCAATTTTAATTACATAAAATCAGACATTATGGCAAAAGAAACTTTCAAAAGGGACAAGCCGCACGTAAACATAGGTACTATCGGCCATGTTGACCACGGTAAAACTACTCTGACCGCAGCCATTACCAAGGTTCTGGCTGAGAAGGGACTCTCCGAGGTCCGCTCATTCGACTCCATCGACAACGCTCCCGAGGAGAAGGAGCGTGGTATCACCATCAATACCGCCCATATCGAGTATCAGACTGAGACCCGTCACTACGCACACGTAGACTGCCCGGGCCACGCCGACTATGTGAAGAACATGGTTACCGGTGCCGCTCAGATGGATGGTGCTATCCTCGTAGTAGCCGCTACCGACGGTCCTATGCCCCAGACCCGTGAGCACATCCTGCTCGCCCGTCAGGTGAACGTGCCCAGAATCGTTGTGTTCCTGAACAAAGTTGATATCGTTGACGATCCCGAGATGATCGAGCTCGTTGAGATGGAGGTTCGTGAGCTGCTCAGCTTCTACGGCTTCGACGGCGACAACGCTCCCGTTATCGCAGGTTCCGCTCTCGGCGCCCTCAACGGCGAGCCCAAGTGGGTTGAGAAGGTTATGGAGCTGATGAACGCAGTAGACGAGTACATCCCCCTGCCTGTACGTGACAACGAGAAGCCTTTCCTGATGCCTATCGAGGACATCTTCTCCATCACCGGCCGTGGTACCGTTGCTACCGGACGTATCGAGACCGGTATCGTTAAGGTCGGCGACGAGGTTCAGATTATCGGCCTCGGCGAGGAGCCCAAGAAGTCAGTTGTTACCGGTGTCGAGATGTTCCGCAAGATCCTCGACGAGGGTGAGGCTGGAGACAACGTAGGTCTGCTCCTCCGCGGTATCGACAAGAAGGAGATCAAGAGAGGTCAGGTTATCGCTCATCCCGGAACCATCACTCCTCACAAGAAATTCAAAGCCGCTATCTACGTGCTGAAGAAAGATGAGGGTGGCCGTCACACTCCTTTCCACAACCACTATCGTCCTCAGTTCTTCATCCGTACCCTCGACATCACCGGAGAGATCATGCTCCCTGAGGGAACCGAGATGGTAATGCCCGGCGACAACGTAGAGATCACCGTAGAGCTCATCTACCCTGTAGCTATCAACGCAGGTCTCCGCTTCGCCATCCGTGAGGGCGGCCGTACCGTCGGCTCTGGCCAGGTTACCGACATCCTCGAGTAATCATCTCTCAAGAGATTGCACAATACATGGGGGGCCTACTACTCGGCCCCCTTTTTAAAGTAACCGAGTAGAAAA
Source organism: Candidatus Coprenecus avistercoris (assembly GCA_018712275.1). GTDB lineage: Bacteria > Bacteroidota > Bacteroidia > Bacteroidales > UBA932 > Coprenecus > Coprenecus avistercoris. The sequence continues at coordinate 39,494 of DVHI01000100.1, forward strand.
GGGCCACAGACGGCACAGAATCTGATCGAACCTCTGACTTTTTTTAGGGCTTAGGGCAGGCAGATTCAAGGAGCGCGAGGAGCGAGCACCAAAGGAACTGACGTACCTTAGACATATTTTTAGGGTTCTAGGGCGGCAGTTTCAAGGAGCGCGACGAATGAGCACCGGAGCTTACTTCTGTAAGTGAGGATGCGAATGAGGAGCAGCGACGCCGAAAATGCCGTCCTAGAACCCTAAAAAGGGACATAGTTCAAGGGTAGAATAGCGGTCTCCAAAACCGTTGATGGGCGTTCGAATCGCTCTGTCCCTGCAAGATACCGAGTTGTTACGGGCTCGGCATTTTAACAACCGGCTCAAGGCAAGCTTCCGGCCAAAAGCCGACAAACACTTAAAAATGAGCAGAATATCAGTTTACGTAAAAGAGTCGTACAAAGAACTGACCCAAAAAGTCAGCTGGCCGTCCTGGAACCAGCTTCAGAGTTCGGCGATCGTCGTGATGGTGGCCTCGGTCATCCTCGCGGCTATAATATTTCTGATGGATTTCGTGTTCAGACATCTGGTGACCACGATCTATAACTTATTATACTAAGACGATGGCTGAGCTTGAGAAGAAATGGTACGTCATCCGATGCGCCGGCGGTAAGGAGAAAAAGGCCAAGGAGTACATTGAGAGCGAGATAAGAGCACTCGGTCTCAATGACTACGTATCCCAGATTCTCATTCCCACCGAGAAGATCTATCAGGTGCGCAACGGTAAGAAGGTCAGCAAGGAAAGCATATTCTTTCCCGGCTACGTTCTCATCGAGGCCCATCTGACAGGCGAGCTGCAGCACATCATCCGCAACGTACCCCACGTATCCGGCTTCCTCACGGAGAGACAGGGCAAGGACAAAGAACCCATACCCCTCAGACCCTCCGAGATCAACAGGATACTCGGTATAGTGGACGAGCAGCTCGAGCAGGATGAGGAGAACATCACCCCGTTCATCGTCGGAGAGGCTGTGAAGATCACCGACGGTCCTTTCAACGGCTTCGACGGCACGATCGAGGAGATTCTTCAGGACAAGAAGAAACTCAAGGTGATGGTCAAGATTTTCGGACGCAAGACTCTTCTGGAACTGAATTTTGTTCAAGTAGTTAAAGAATAAATCAAGTATTAATTATGGCTAAAGAGATTGCCGCATTTATTAAATTGCAGATAAAAGGCGGTGCCGCGAATCCCTCACCTCCAGTAGGACCGGCTCTCGGTTCGAAGGGCGTGAACATCATGGATTTCTGCAAACAATTCAATGCCCGTACTCAGGACAAGGCCGGAAAGGTACTCCCTGTAATCATCACCGTTTACAGTGATAAATCCTTTACATTTGTCGTTAAGCAGCCCCCTGTAGCAGTCCAGATCAAAGAGGCCGCCAAGATTGCCAAAGGCTCAGCCGAGCCCAACCGCAGCAAGGCAGGTTCCCTCACCTGGGACCAGGTAAAGGCCATCGCTCAGGACAAAATGCCCGACATGAACGCTTTCACCCTCAAGTCTGCCATGAAGATGGTGGCCGGAACGGCTAGAAGCATGGGCGTCACAGTTACTGGTACATTCCCTGAAGACGTAAAATAATCGCACGCTATGAGTAAATTGACTAAAAACCAGAAAATAGCCGAAGCGAAAGTGGACTTCGGGAAACAGTACAGGCTTCTGGAAGCATGCAAACTGGTGAAGGAAAGCAACTACGCCAAGTTCGACGCCTCCGTTGACCTCGCTGTACGCCTCGGTGTCGACCCCCGTAAGGCAAACCAGATGGTACGTGGCGTTGTGACCCTTCCTCACGGAACCGGTAAAGTTACCCGCGTACTCGTATTATGTACCCCCGATAAGGAGAACGAAGCCCGCGAGGCCGGTGCCGACTATGTAGGTCTGGACGAGTTCGTCGAGAAGATCAAGGGCGGCTGGACCGATGTGGACGTGATCATCTGTACTCCCTCCGTCATGGGTAAGGTAGGTGCCCTGGGCCGTATCCTCGGTCCCCGCGGCCTGATGCCCAACCCCAAGACAGGTACGGTGACCATGGAGATCGGCAAGGCTGTCAAGGAAGTGAAGGCCGGTAAGATCGACTTCAAGGTTGACAAGACCGGTATCGTTCACGCAGCCATCGGCAAGGTGTCCTTCGACGCCGAGCAGCTGGCAGCCAACGCTCTCGAGCTCCTCAACACCATCGTAAAACTGAAACCTCAGTCCCTGAAAGGAACATACGTGAAGAGCATCTTCATCTCTTCTACTATGAGCCCCGGTATATGCATAGATTCGAAAACCTTCAGCGCAGCTGAATAATCAACCAGAGTATCATGAGAAAAGAGGAAAAAGCACAGATTATAGATCAGGTTGCGGCTCAGCTTGCTGAGACTCCCAACTTCTATGTTACCGACATCTCGGGACTCAACGCGGAAAACACCACAGCCCTCCGCAGGGCCTGCTTCGAGAAGGACGTGAAGCTGATGGTCGTTAAGAACACTCTCTTCATCAAAGCCCTCGAGAAGATGGAAGGCGAGGCCGTAGAGGCCATGAAGCCTGTAATGGAAGGTTCTTCCGCCATCATGTTCACCACTACCCCCAACACCCCTGCCAAGCTCATCAAGGAATATGGTGAGAAAATGGGCAAGCCGGTGCTGAAAGGAGCGTACGTTCAGGATTGCGCCTACGTCGGTGCTGAGAACCTCGAGGTTCTCGTCAACATCAAGTCCCGTGAAGAACTCATCGGCGACATCATCGGTCTGCTGCAGTCTCCTGCACGCAACGTCATCTCCGCTCTGCAGGCTTCTGCCGGCGGCAAGATCGCAGGACTGGTCAAGACCTTATCGGAAAAAGAGTAAAAATAAAACAAACAATTTAATAATTAGAAATCATGGCAGATATCAAGAAATTTGCGGAAGAGTTAGTAAACCTCACAGTTAAAGAAGTTCAGGAACTCGCACAGGTACTCAAGGACGAGTACGGAATCGAGCCTGCAGCAGCCGCTGCAGTAGCAGTAGCCGCTCCCGCAGCAGGCGGCGCAGCCGCTGAGGCTGAGCAGACCCAGTTCGACGTAATCCTCACCTCAGCCGGCCAGGCCAAGCTCCAGATCGTGAAGGTCGTTAAGGAGATCACCGGTCTCGGACTGAAAGAGGCCAAGGAGCTCGTTGACAAGGTTCCCGCTCCCGTAAAGGAGAAAGTATCCAAGGCTGAAGCTGAACAGGTAAAAGCACAACTCGAAGAAGCAGGCGGAGAAGTTGAAGTTAAATAAACATACTCCATCCCGCTGACGGGAAAATTCAGGTTTAGGGTCCGCCCAGGACTCTAAACCTTTTTGTCGTTTTTCAAGTTTATCTTCAACAAAACCGGACACAATGGCGCAAAACCTTAACAATCAACGTATTTCATTTGCATCTTCCAAGACTCTTCTCGAATACCCCGATTTCTTGGAGGTACAGCTGAAGTCTTTCAAGGACTTCTTCCAGCTGGACACCACACCTGAAAACCGCCGTAATGAAGGACTGTTCAAAGTATTCCAGGAGATTTTCCCCATCACCGACACCAGAAACAACTTCGTCCTCGAATTCGTAGACTATTTCATCGACCCTCCCCGCTACAGCGTCGACGAATGTCTGGACATGGGTCTGACCTACAGCGTGCCCCTCAAGGCCAAGCTGAAGCTCTACTGCACTGACCCCGAGCATGAGGATTTCGACACCTCGATCCAGGACGTATATCTGGGCACCATACCGTACATGACCGAAAGGGGAACATTTGTCATCAACGGCTCGGAGCGCATCGTCGTATCGCAGCTCCACCGCTCGCCCGGCGTATTCTTCGGGCAGAGCATCCACGCCAACGGAACGAAGCTCTATTCTGCCAGAATCATTCCGTTCAAGGGTTCGTGGATTGAGTTCGCCACCGACATCAACAATGTCATGTACGCCTACATCGACAGGAAGAAGAAGCTCCCTGTCACGACCCTGCTGAGGGCCATCGGATTCGAGGGTGACAAGGACATCCTCGATATCTTCGGACTTGCACGCGAGGTGCAGGCCACCAAGGAAGAACTTACGAAGAATATCGGTTCCAAGCTCGCCGCCCGCGTCCTCAAGACATGGAACGAGGACTTCGTGGACGAGGACACCGGTGAGGTAGTCTACATCGAGAGGAACCAGATCGTCGTTGACCGCGAGACCATTCTCGACGAGAACAACATAGACGACATCGTGGACGCCGGAGTCAGCACCATCCTCCTCCACAGGGACGACGTGGATCTGAGCGACTACACGATTATTTTCAATACCCTCCAGAAAGACGTCTGCAACTCTGAGAAAGAGGCCGTCTTCTACACCTACAGGCAATTGCGCAACTCAGAACCGCCTGACGAGGCCACAGCCCGCGACGTTATCGACAAGCTCTTCTTCTCCGACAAGCGTTACGACTTGGGAGAAGTGGGCCGCTACCGTCTCAACAGGAAGCTGGGCCTGACCACCCCTTCCGATGTCAGGGTTCTGACCAAACAGGATATCATCGAGATCATCAAGTATCTCATCCAGCTGATCAACAACAAAGCCGCCATTGATGACATCGACCACCTGAGCAACCGCCGCATCAGGACTGTCGGCGAGCAGCTCGCCAACCAGTTCAGCGTCGGCCTCACCCGTATGGCACGTACCATCCGCGAGAGGATGAACGTGAGGGACAACGAGGTATTCGTACCCACCGACCTCATCAACGCCAAGACCCTCTCGTCCGTAATCAACTCCTTCTTCGGAACCAGCCAGCTGTCCCAGTTCATGGACCAGACCAATCCTCTGGCCGAGATGACAAACAAGCGCCGTCTGTCAGCCCTCGGTCCCGGAGGTCTGTCAAGGGACCGCGCCGGTTTCGAGGTCCGCGACGTGCACTACACCCACTACGGCCGACTCTGCCCCATCGAGACCCCTGAGGGACCCAACATCGGCCTTATCTCCTCGCTCTGCGTGTATGCGAGGATCAATGATCTTGGATTTATCGAGACACCTTATAGAAAGGTAGAGAACGGCAAGGTGGACATGTCCCCCGAGGGATGCGTCTACATGAGCGCCGAGGAAGAGGAGGACAAGATGGTCGCACAGGCCAACATCCACCTCGACGACGAAGGAGACATCCTCGACGAGCGCATCAGCTGCCGTCACGAGGCTGACTTCCCTGTAGTGACCAAGGATCAGGTACACTACATGGACGTGGCCCCCAACCAGATAGCATCCATCGCAGCATCCCTTATTCCTTTCCTCGAGCATGACGACGCCAACCGTGCCCTCATGGGATCCAACATGATGCGCCAGGCCGTGCCTGTAGTGCGTCCCGAGGCCCCCATCGTCGGTACCGGTCTGGAGAGGGCGGTAGCCCGTGACTCCCGCACCCAGGTGGTCGCAGCCAGAGACGGAGAGGTAGTATATGTGGATGCCCGCGAGATACATGTCAAGTACGACAGGACAGAGGCAGAGAAGTTCGTAAGCTTCGCTCCCGACGTGACAGTCTACCATCTGCCCCTGTACCGCAAGACCAACCAGAGCACCTCGATCCACCTCAAGCCCATCGTACGCAAGGGCGACAGAGTGCATCCCGGACAGGTCCTCACCGAAGGATACGCCACACAGGGCGGCGAGCTCGCCCTCGGACGCAACCTGAAGGTGGCCTTCATGCCCTGGAAAGGATATAACTTCGAGGACGCCATCGTCCTCTCCGAGAGGATTCTCCGCGAGGATATATTCACCTCTATCCACGTGGACGAGTACATCATGGAAGTCCGCGACACCAAGCGCGGAATGGAGGAGCTGACCTCCGATATCCCCAACGTCAGCGAGGACGCCACCAAGGACCTCGACGAGCACGGTATCATCAGGGTCGGCGCCAACGTGGAGCCCGGCGACATCCTCATCGGTAAGATCACCCCTAAGGGCGAGAGCGACCCCTCACCCGAGGAGAAACTCCTGAGAGCCATCTTCGGCGACAAGGCCGGTGACGTGAAGGACGCCTCCCTGAAGGCCTCCCCTTCCCTCTCCGGAACCATCATCGGCAAGAGACTCTTCTCCCGCGTGGCCAAGGAGCCCGGCAAGAGAGGCAAGAGCGCTCCCAAGGAGGAGCTGGTAAGGGCCGAGGAGGATTTCGTGGAGAAGACCACCGCCCTGCGCAAGCTCTTCATCGACAAGCTCATGGTTCTGGTGAAGGACCACAAGAGCAACGGTATCTCAGACCTCTACGAGACAGAGCTCATCCCCAAGGGAACAGTGATTACCCGCGCCATGCTCGAGAATATCAAGTATGAGGACGTCAATCCCGCCAAGTGGACCTCCGACAAGACGGCCAACGAGCAGATCAAGACCCTCATCAACAACTACCTGATAGCCTACAAGGAGTACGACGCGACACTCAAGCGCATCAAATACAACCTCACCATCGGAGACGAGCTGCCCTCCGGCATCATGCAGCTGGCCAAGGTCTACGTGGCCAAGAAGAGGAAGATCCGCGTCGGCGACAAGATGGCCGGACGCCACGGAAACAAGGGTATCGTAGCCAAGGTCGTACGCGACGAGGACATGCCCTTCCTCGATGACGGTTCCACAGTGGACATCGTCCTCAACCCTCTGGGTGTGCCTTCACGTATGAACCTGGGACAGATCTACGAGACAGTGCTCGGATGGGCCGGCAAGGAACTGGGCCTGAAGTTCAGCACCCCGATCTTCGACGGAGCTTCCCTCGACCAGATCTGCGAGTACACCGACAAGGCAGGCCTGCCCCGCTACGGAAAGACCTTCCTGCGCGACGGCGGCAGCGGAGAGTACTTCGACCAGCCCGCGACTGTCGGCGTAATCTACATGATCAAGCTCGGCCACATGGTCGACGACAAGATGCACGCCCGCTCCATCGGTCCCTACTCCCTCATCACCCAGCAGCCTCTGGGAGGTAAGGCACAGTTCGGAGGCCAGCGATTCGGAGAGATGGAGGTATGGGCCCTCGAGGCATTCGGAGCCTCCAATGTCCTCCAGGAGATCCTCACCATCAAGTCCGACGACGTCACCGGCCGTTCCCGCGCCTACGAGGCCATCGTCAAGGGCGACCCGATGCCTACACCCGGCATTCCTGAGTCCCTGAACGTGCTGCTGCACGAGCTCCGCGGACTCGGACTGAGCATCAAGTTAGACTAATGTTTGTATTTGACAATTAAGAATTATCCAAGATATGGCTTTTAAGAAAGACAATAAGATCAAAAGCAACTTCAGCCGGATATCCATCGGACTGGCCTCTCCCGAAGAGATTCTGGAGAGATCCTCCGGAGAGGTCCTCAAGCCCGAGACCGTCAACTACCGTACCTACAAGCCGGAGCGCGACGGACTCTTCTGCGAGAGAATCTTCGGTCCCACCAAGGACTACGAGTGCCACTGCGGCAAGTACAAGAGGATCCGCTACCGCGGCATCGTCTGCGACCGCTGCGGTGTGGAAGTGACCGAGAAGAAGGTCCGCAGGGAGAGGATGGGACACATCACCCTGACCGTACCCGTGGCCCACATCTGGTACTTCCGCTCGACTCCCAACAAGATCGGCAGCCTGCTCGGCATAGCATCCAAGAAGCTCGAGTCGGTGATCTACTACGAGAGGTACATAGTAATCCAGGCCGGAGCCGCCCGCGATCTCAACATAAGCGACCTCGCCCTCCTCTCCGAGGACGAGTACCTGGATGTGCTCGACCGCCTGCCCAAGGACAACCAGTCCCTGGACGACAGCGACCCCGAGAAGTTCATCGCCGGCATGGGCGCCGAGGCCATCTACACCCTCCTGTCCAAGCTGGATCTCGACGAACTCTCCTACGACCTGCGCCACAAGACCGAGAGCGAGACATCCCAGCAGCGCAAGGCCGAGGCCCTCAAGCGCCTGAGCGTCATCGAGGCCTTCCGTGAGTCGAAGGACGTGAACCGTCCCGAGTGGATGATCATGAAGGTCATCCCCGTCATTCCCCCCGACCTGAGGCCCCTCGTGCCCCTGGACGGAGGACGTTTCGCCACATCCGACCTCAACGACCTCTACCGCCGCGTCATCATCCGCAACAACCGTCTGAAGAAGCTCATTGAGATCAAGGCCCCCGAAGTCATCCTGCGCAACGAGAAGCGAATGCTGCAGGAGGCCGTTGACTCCCTATTCGACAACTCGCGCAAGTCCAACGCCGTCAAGACCGACGCCAACCGTACCCTCAAGTCCCTCTCGGACTCCCTCAAGGGAAAACAGGGCCGTTTCCGTCAGAACCTGCTCGGTAAACGTGTGGACTACTCAGCCCGTTCGGTTATCGTCGTGGGTCCCGAGTTGCACATGCACGAGTGCGGTCTGCCCAAGTTCATGGCCGCCGAGCTCTACAAGCCCTTCATCATCCGCAAGCTGATAGAGAGAGGCATCGTCAAGACAGTACGTTCGGCCAAGAAGATCGTGGACAAGAAAGAGCCCGTCATCTGGGACATCCTGGAGAACGTGATGAAAGGCCATCCCGTCCTGCTCAACCGTGCCCCTACCCTGCACCGCCTCGGTATCCAGGCATTCCAGCCCAAGCTGATCGAGGGCAAGGCCATTCAGCTCCACCCCCTCGCATGTACCGCCTTCAACGCGGACTTCGACGGTGACCAGATGGCCGTGCACCTTCCCCTGGGCAACGCCGCCATCCTCGAGGCCCAGCTGCTGATGCTCGGCTCGCACAACATCCTCAACCCCGCCAACGGAGCGCCCATCACCGTGCCCTCCCAGGACATGGTCCTCGGCCTCTACTACATCACCAAGCCCCGCGAGGGTTCCAAAGGCCAGGGCATGACATTCTACGGGCCCGAGGAAGTCATCATAGCATACAATGAGAAGCGCGTTGACCTGCACGCCAAGATCTCCGTGCGTCTCCCCAAAGATATGACTGATCCCTCGAAGGGCTACCGCATCTTCGAGAACACCACAGTCGGAAGAGTCATCTTCAATCAGGTGGTACCCCCTGAAGTAGGCTACATCAACGAGCTGCTGACCAAGAAGTCCCTCCGTGACATCATCGGCAAGGTGGTGAAAGTCTGCGGAGTGGCCCGCACAGCCCAGTTCCTCGACGACATCAAGTCCATAGGATACACCATGGCATTCAAGGGCGGTCTGTCGTTCAACCTGGCCGACGTGATCATCCCTCAGGAGAAAGCCGAACTCGTAGAGTCAGGCTACAACCAGGTGGAGGAGATTCAGGCCAGCTTCAACATGGGTCTCATCACCAACAACGAGCGCTACAACCAGATCATCGACATCTGGACCACCACCAACTCCCGTCTGACCAACATGGTGACCAAGACCATCGAGGCAGACCAGCAGGGCTTCAACCCTATCTTCATGATGCTCGACTCGGGAGCCCGTGGTTCGAAGGAGCAGATCCGTCAGCTCTGCGGTATGCGAGGCCTGATGGCCAAGCCCCAGAAGTCCGGATCGACCGGAGCGGAGATCATCGAGAACCCTATCCTCTCCAACTTCAAGGAGGGCCTCTCCGTGCTCGAGTACTTCATCTCCACACACGGTGCCCGTAAAGGTCTGGCCGACACCGCGCTGAAGACAGCCGACGCCGGTTATCTGACCCGTAGGCTCGTAGACGTGTCCCACGACGTGATCATCAACGAGGAGGACTGCAAGACCCTCCGCGGAATCGTGGCCACAGCCATCAAGAACAAGGACGAGATCGTCGAGTCCCTCTACGACCGTATCCTCGGCCGCACATCCGTGCACGATATCTACAACCCTCTGACAGGCGAGCTGATTCTCGCCGCCAACGAGGAGATCACAGAGGACATTGCCTCCAAGATATCCGCCCTGCCTATCGAGCAGGTGGAAATCCGCTCGGTACTCACCTGCGAGTCCCGCAAGGGTGTCTGCGCCAAGTGCTACGGCCGCAACCTGGCCACCGGCCGCATGGTCGAGAAGGGCGAGGTGGTCGGTGTCATCGCCGCACAGTCCATCGGAGAGCCCGGTACACAGCTGACCCTCCGTACATTCCACGTCGGCGGTACCGCTTCCAGCATCGCCTCCGAGTCCGAGATTGTAGCCCGCTACGACGGACGTCTGGAGTTCGAGGAGCTCAGGACCGTCACCAAGCATGAGGACGAGGGCGACTTCGAGATCGTCATCGGCCGTACAGCCGAAATGCGCATCGTCGACGTCAACACGGGCATCACTCTCTCCCAGCACAACATCCCCTACGGAGCCAAGCTCTACCAGAAAGACGGGGCCAATATCTCCAAGGGCGACCGTATCTGCGAGTGGGACGCATACAACGCCGTCACCATCACGGAGCTTCCCGGTACAGTGGCATTCGACAGCCTCGTCGAGGGTGTTACATTCAGGGAGGAGGCTACGGACGAGTTCTCACTCCACCGCGAGAAGGTAATCATCGAGTCCAGGGACAAATCCCGGAACCCCACCATCCGCATCATGCAGAACGGGATGGAGGTCAAGCAGTACAACCTGCCTGTGGGCGCTCACCTGATGGTCGAGGACGGCCAGGAGGTTCAGGCCGGAGATGTTATCGTCAAGATTCCGCGCGCCATCGGAAAATCGGGCGATATCACCGGAGGTCTGCCCCGCGTCACCGAGCTCTTCGAGGCCCGCAACCCGTCCAATCCCGCCATCGTTGCGGAAATCAACGGTGAGGTCCAGATGGGCAAGATCAAACGAGGCAACCGCGAGATCATCATCCGTTCCAAGAGCGGAGACGAGAAACGCTACCTCGTACCTCTGTCCAAGCAGATCCTCGTTCAGGAGAACGACTACATCCGCGCCGGCATGCCCCTCTCCGACGGTGCCGTCTCCCCCGCCGACATCCTGGCCATCCAGGGTCCCATCAAGGTGCAGGAGTACATCGTCAACGAGATTCAGGAGGTATACCGTATGCAGGGCGTGAAGATCAACGACAAGCACTTCGAGATCATCGTGCGCCAGATGATGCGCAAGGTGCAGATCGTAGATCCAGGCGACACCCGCTTCCTGCCCGAGCAGCTGGTGGACAAGTGGGAGTTCAACGAGGAGAACGACTCGATGTTCGGCAAGAAGGTAGTCCAGGACGCCGGCGACTCCACCGAGCTCAGGCCCGGCCAGATCGTCACCGCCCGCAGGCTCAGGGACGAGAACTCCCTGCTCAAGAGACAGGATCTCAAGCTCGTCCAGGCCCGTGACGCCATCCCCGCCACATCCAGCCAGATACTCCAGGGTATCACCCGCGCCGCCCTGCGTACCAACAGCTTCATGTCCGCCGCCTCCTTCCAGGAGACCACAAAGGTGCTCAGCGAAGCTGCCATCCGCGGCAAGGTCGACACCCTCGAGGGCCTCAAGGAGAACGTCATCTGCGGCCACCTCATCCCCGCCGGTACAGGCCAGCGCGAGTTTGACCGCATCATCGTCGCCTCCATGGACGACTACAACAAGATGGCTGCCGCCGCACCCCGCCGCAAGGAAGAGTAGCCCGACAGCCGGAAACATCTGAGAGAACCGGTGAGACCGCCCGCCCGCGGCTCACCGGTTTTTTTATTGCATTTACAGAAGTTTATGCCTAAATTTGTAGGCACTATGATGAAATACCCTATAGGAATTCAGAGTTTCGAGCAGCTGCGCGAGGACGGCTACGTCTACGTGGACAAGACGGACCTGGTATATAAGCTGGTGACCACAGGAAAGATTTATTTTCTGAGCCGTCCGCGCAGGTTCGGGAAAAGTTTGCTGGTGTCCACCCTGAAAAATTATTTCCTGGGCCGCAGGGACCTGTTCGAGGGACTGGCCATCAGCTCGCTGGAGAAGGAGTGGCTGGAGTATCCAGTGTTCAGGATTGACTTCAACGGCAGTATCTTCACGCAGCACGGGGAACTGGAGCGCAAGATTGACGGATATCTTTCCCGCTGGGAGGAGATATACGGTTCGTCAGGCCACGGCCTGGGAGCGGGTGACCGCTTTGTAGAAATTCTCCACCGCGCCCACGAGCGCACCGGCCGACGGTGCGTGGTGCTCATCGACGAGTACGACAAGCCGCTGCTGGACGTGCTGGATACAGGGCTGCGCTGCAATGTGGACGGCAACGAGCGTATGCTGGAGGACTGGCACCGCGATGTGCTAAAGGGATTCTACTCCGTGTTCAAGGCCGCCGACGACGACCTGCAGTTCGTGCTCCTCACGGGCGTGACCAAGTTCTCGCAGGTGAGTATCTTCAGCGGATTCAACCAGCCGCAGGACATCAGCATGGACGCACGGTACGAGACATTGTGCGGCATTACTCAGGATGAGCTGGAGAGATACTTCGAAGAGCCGATAAAGGAGATGGCGGAGTCCTATTCGGAGACCACGGAGGAGATGCTGGCCAGACTGAAACAGCACTACGACGGATATCATTTCTCCGAGCGCATGACCGACGTCTACAATCCATTCAGTCTGCTGAACGCCTTCGCACAGAATACTGTCCGGGACTACTGGTTCGCCAGCGGTACCCCGACCTACCTTATCCGCCTGCTGGCGCACTCCGACGAGAACCTCAACGAGCTCGTAGGACGGTACTACGACACCAGGGAATTTGTAGACTACAAGGCCGACACAGAGAAGCCGCTACCGATGATCTACCAGAGCGGCTACCTCACCATCAAGGGATACGACCGGGACACCAGGGCTTTCCTGCTGGACTACCCCAACGACGAGGTCAAGGGAGGATTCATATCGCTGGTCGCTTCCAGTTACCTCAACGACCGGAGGGAGGAGTTCGGAGGCATGGTCCGTGAGCTGTACATAGCCCTCAGGGACGGCAATCCGGAGAGGATGCGCGGAGTACTCACGGCATTCCTCTCCGGAATACCCTACACCATGCGCCGGAAGGACGACGAGCGGGAGAGGGAGCGCTACTTCCAGTACACATTCTACCTTGTCTTCAAGATGATCAGCACATACACCGTGACAGTGGAGCAGCCACAGAGCCAGGGCCGCGTGGACTGCATCGTAGAGACACCCAAGTACGTCTATATCTTCGAGTTCAAGCTGGACGGCTCAGCGGACGAGGCACTGATGCAGATAGAGGAGCGGGGATACGCCGCCCCCTACTCCGCCGGCAGCCGCAGGATCTTCCGCATAGGAGCCTCATTCTCTTCCGCCACAGGCACCATAGAGGAGTGGAAACAGGCCTGAGTTACTCGTGGTAACTGCCGCGGCGTACGCGCAGGACATCACAGTCAGCGGAACTGTTACTGACGCTGCGACAGGCGAGGTGATAGTCGGAGCTTCCGTCGTCCTGAAGGGCAGCACCACCCAGTGGGCCA
>DVHI01000101.1 GCA_018712275.1 Candidatus Coprenecus avistercoris
AATAGAGGACATCCGCCGTATATCCGCCAGGCCCCACTCGATAGAGCATCCGGTGGAAAGGGCACAGGTGAGGTGGTATCTTCATGACAGACTGGAGGATATGGGCGGAAAACCGCAGATTTTCTACTACGACTCCATTCCATGCAAGTTCGGAGGCACTCTCAACATCGCCAATGTCTACTGCAAGTTCGAGCCCCGGGGCAGGGACACCTCGGACGCATACCTGATGCTGGTGGCCCATCTGGACTCCAGATTCACCGAGCAGACCCCTGAGGGTGAGACACTTTCATACGGAGCAGCCGATGACGGCTATGGACTGGCCGCGATACTGGAACTGACCCGCGGGGCGCTGACCTATGCCGGGGAGTGGAACCAGGGACTGAAGATACTCTTCACCGACGCGGAGGAGCACGAGCTGGACGGGATGCGGTATGCTCTGGAAAAGAACAACCAACTGTTTGACCGCGTGGGACTTCTGATTAACCTGGAAGCCCGCGGAGTGAAGGGGCCGGCCCTGCTCTTCGAGACATCCGGGGGCAATGCGGCCCTGATGGACTTCTATACGGAAAACGCCCGGATGCCCTATACCTATTCCCTTACCTCGGTGATATACGGCTTTATGCCCAATTTCACCGACTTTACTCCGGCCAGACGGCTTTTCCCCGGATACAATTTCTCCGTAATAGACAACCTGCATTTCTACCACAACGACAGGGACTGCTTCTCCAACATTCACCCGGAGTCCGTCGCGCACTATGGCGTGCAGTTGGAGCCTGTGCTGCACAAGTATTTGACAGACAAGACGTATGCTGATACAGACTATTTCCGTTCCCAAGAGGACAGGGTGGTGTTTACTGTGCCTGGAATCAAGACCTTCTGTCTCACGCGGACGGAGAACTGGATATTGAACGCCGCTGTCCTGCTTATGTTCTGCCTGGCTATGATATTGTACAGGGGCTTGGGCAGGGTTAGGCCTGGGAAGGTACTGCTCAACTCCTTGTGGATATTGCTGACAGGGGTACTTGCCGGAGGAGCGGCTGAAGGTGCGGTCTGGGCTGCCGCCAAGATTGCCGGCGTACCTTTCTCATTCACGGCCTTGAAGTTCCTTTCGTGGGACTGGGCTCTGGCTTTGGGGCTCATAGCCGTAATGTTCGTAGCTTATCTTGTATTTTTCCTGCGCAAGTCCCGCAAGTCGGAAAATTTTGTCTTCGAGCATCTTATGGGCCTGATCCTGCTGATGCTCGTCCTGTCCGGAGTGCTGCTGTTCACCACAGGGGAGAATTTCTTCCTGATATTCCCAGCCGCATGTGCCCTGACCGGACTCCTTCTCCACGTGATATTGTACCTGAACATCCTGTCCCTGCCTCTCCTGCTGCTGGCGGAGATGGCCTTCCTGCCTTTCCTGTATAACGTATACACTGCATTGACAGTAGGGGCTTTGGGTATTGTGATGTTCCTTGCATTCCTATATACAGTATTGACAGCCTCCCTCGTGAGGTGCTTTATGAACCAAAGACGATGAACCAGGACTACGACAGCATCAGACCCTATTCCGACCAGGAGACCTCCATAGCCTTGAAAAGGGTGGCGGACGCTCCTGAGCTGAGTGCTATTTCCACATTTCTCTTCGGTCCCGGTGAGGGCCGGGAAGAGGCTCTCAGAGCCCTTATCCGCTCGATAGACACCATTGACGGCTTCCAGGCCAAGGTTATGGCCGGAGTCATCCGCTCCATTCTGAAGAAAACATCCACCTCACTGGAAGTCAAAGGACTGGAGCATGTGGAGGACGGCCGCAAGCATGTGCTGATGTCCAACCACCGCGACATCATCCTCGATCCGGCCATCATGCAGCTGATACTCTTCGACCATAAGGTCTCCACGACAGAGATAGCCGTGGGGGACAATCTCATAGCCAACTCCCTGATAGAGGATATCTTCCGCTCCAACCGGATGATAAAGGTGGTCCGCGGGGGCAATCCAAGGGAAAAGTACATGGCCTCGGTCCTGCTGTCCTCCTACATGCGGGACAACATATCTTCCGGACGCTGTTCGGTCTGGATCGCCCAGAGAAGCGGTCGCTCCAAGGACGGATGCGACGCCACCAGTCAGGGAGTGCTTAAGATGCTGGACATGAGCGGGGCAGGGGACTTCATCAAAGATTTCCTTGAGATCTCGGTGCTGCCTTTCGCCATATCCTATCAGCTGGAGCCCTGCGACTTTCTCAAGGCCAGGGAGCTGTATATCACCCGCCGCGGCCAGTACGTCAAGAAGCCCGGGGAAGACACTCACAGCATCCTTACGGGCGTGACTCAGGACAAGGGCGGCATAGCCTTCCATTTCTGTCCCGCTCTGACGGAGGAAGACGTAGCCTCCTGCGCGGCTCAGGGCAAGAATGACCGCTTCAAGGCTCTGGCAGCCCTGCTCGACGACCGTATCTGCTCCAATTACAGGCTATGGGACACCAATTACATCGCCCTCGACATCACGGAAGGAGGTACAGCCAATGCGGCACAGTACACTCCTGAGGCTAGGGCAGCCTTCACGGAGCGCATGGAAAAGGGCCTTTCCGCCATAGTGGAGAAAGACCCTGACATGGATAAGGACGAGCTGAGGGAGATATTCCTCTCAATCTACGCTAATCCTGTACGTTCCGTACGTGCACATCAAGCTGGGGATAGGGGAAGCTCATGCCCTGCTTAGGAAAATTCTCGTAGATCTTCTTATTGATATCGAAGAACAGTCCCCAGTAGTCGCCGCCGTGGGTCCAGGCCCTTGCGGTCAGTATTATCGCACTGTCGCCCAGCTGTGAGAGGGCTGCGAACGGGGCGTCCGGTGCCTCGGGGCCGGTCAGTACTCTCCTGTCTTCGCTCAGGTATTTCTGCAGCAGTTCGATACCCTTCCCGGCATCGTCTCCGTAGGAGATGCTTACGTTCCATTCCACACGGCGGATATCGGAGGCCGTGTTGTTCTGGATGCTGTTGTTAGCCAGGTTGCCGTTGGGCAGGAAGACCACCTTGTTGTCCGGGGTATGGATCTGGGTAGACGTGATATTGATGGCGTCCACCGTGCCGCTGTATCCGCCCGCCTCGATATAGTCGCCTACCTTGAAAGGCTTGAAGAGCAGAATCATGACGCCTCCGGCAAAATTCTGGAGAGTGCCGCTGAGGGCCATGCCGACTGCTAGACCGCCGGCAGCCAGGAGGGCGGCGAAGGTGCTGGCGGGCACTCCGAGGATGGTGACAACCACTACAAAGAGCAGGACAGTCAGGGAGATATTTACGAAACTGACGGTGAAGGAGCTGAGCGAGGGCTCCACCTTGCGGCGGGTGAAGACGGCCCGGAGCATTTTCCTGATTCGGCGGATGAGCCAGGCTCCGGCCAGATAGATGAGCAGGGCGGCCAGGACCTTGAGGCCCCACTTTATGACAGTGTCGGCCACCGAGGTCCATATCTCGTGCCCGCTCATGGTGGATACTTTCTGAATTACTTCGCTGATTTCCATTGCCAGAGTGTCTGACGGATCAGGCTTGATGTCAAGTTGCGGCAACATAGTGTGTATCTGATTAGAATTAATAATTTGTAATTTTATTGGCAAATTTACTTAACTTTTATTATATTTGCTAATTAGAATTTTACTAAAACTATCTTTGATGAAAAAGGAAATAACACTTGAGCAGGCCGTATCCTATGTTAAGGACGGCATGACCGTCATGGTCGGCGGGTTCCTGGGCGTCGGCGCCCCCCTGCAGATCATGGACGCCCTCGCAGAGAGCGGAGTCAAGAACCTGACTGTCATCTGCAATGACACTGCATTCCCCGACAAGTCTCTGGGAAAGCTGGTAGTAAACAAACAGATCAAAAAACTCATCGTATCCCATGTCGGAACCAATCCCGAGACCGGCAATCAGATGAACGCCGGTGAGCTTGAGGTCGAGTTCTCGCCTCAGGGCACACTGGCGGAGAGGATCAGGGCCAAGGGTGCGGGTCTCGGCGGAGTCCTCACCACTACCGGAATGGGCACTCTCGTAGCCGAGGGCAAGCCTGTGGTCAATGTGGACGGCAAGGACTATCTGCTGGAGAAGCCTCTTGGTGCCGATATCGCGCTTCTGGGAGCCTCCATTGCCGATGAGTCCGGTAATCTTGTGTACAAGGGTACGACCCAGAACTTCAACCCCGTGATGGCCATGGCCGCCGACCTCGTGATCGTAGAGGCCGAGAAAGTGGTGCCTGTAGGGGAGATAGCACCGGAGGCCGTGCACACCCCCGGCATATTCGTGAACTATATCTATAAAAGGAGGTAGTCATGGGCGTGAAATCTCTTATCCGCATGCGCATGAGCTGCCATGATGCTCACTACGGCGGCAATCTCGTGGATGGAGCCAAGATGCTTCAGCTTTTCGGGGACGTGGCTACAGAGCTGCTCATAATCAATGATGGCGACGAAGGTCTCTTCAAGGCTTACGACAACGTGGAGTTCATGGCTCCGGTCTATGCCGGGGACTATATCGAGGCCGAGGGTGAGATCGTATCGGTGGGCAACACTTCCCGCAAGATGGTCTTCGAGGCCCGCAAGGTGATAGCTCCCAGACCTGACATATCCGACTCAGCGGCCGACGTGCTCGCTGAGCCGATAGTGGTCTGCCGCGCCAGCGGTACCTGCGTGGTGCCCAAGAAATGCCAGAGAAAGCAGTAATTTGACGGACAATTTATCACTATCTTATGGAAAAATTGATAATCACGGCCGCGATATGCGGTGCGGAAGTGCTCAAGGAGCACAATCCCGCGGTACCTTACACCGTAGAGGAGTGTGTACGCGAGGCCAAGTCGGCCTATAATGCCGGCGCCTCCCTCATCCACCTTCATGTGCGTGAGGACGACGGTACCCCCACTCAGAGCAAGGACCGTTTCAAAGTCATCATCGACGCTATCAGGAAAGAGTGTCCAGATGTCATCATCCAGCCCTCTACAGGAGGAGCTGTGGGCATGACCAACGATGAGAGGCTGCAGCCCACAGAGCTGCTTCCCGAGATGGCCACCCTCGACTGCGGTACTCTGAACTTCGGCGGAGACGACATCTTCGAGAACACGGAGAACACTATCAAGTATTTTGGACAGAGGATGATAGAGCGCGGTATCAAACCTGAGCTCGAAGTCTTCGACAAGTCTATGATCGACATGGCCCTCAGGCTGCACCGCAAGGGATTCATCCAGGCCCCCATGCACTTTGACTTCGTCATGGGTGTCAACGGAGGTATCGGCGGCGAGCTCCGCGACTTCGTTTTCCTGCGCGGCAGCATTCCCTCTGACGCCACCTATACGGTAGCGGG
This sequence comes from Candidatus Coprenecus avistercoris, assembly GCA_018712275.1. Taxonomy (GTDB): domain Bacteria; phylum Bacteroidota; class Bacteroidia; order Bacteroidales; family UBA932; genus Coprenecus; species Coprenecus avistercoris. Next base: position 5,328 of record DVHI01000101.1, read on the forward strand.
CATAGGCCGCTACGAGTTCCCTCTGGCCGCAGCCGCCATCATCGACGGCGGTCACGTGAGGGTAGGTTTCGAGGACAATGTGTACCTGAGCAAGGGAGTCCTGGCCCGCTCCAACGGAGAGCTGGTGGAAAAGGTGGTCCGCATCGCCCGCGAGTTCGGACGTGACATCGCTACCCCCGCAGAGGCCCGTCAGATACTGTCCCTCAAACCTCTACAGTAATAAGTCAATAATTTAAATAACAATAATCAACTATCTTAAAATCAAAATATTATGGCACAGAAACACGGAAACAAATACGGAATTCACAGAGTAATCGAACCCAAGGGAGTCCTCCCTCAGCCCGCAAACAAGTTAGACAACAACATGGACGAAATCTATGACAACGAGATTCTCATCGACGTCCAGACTCTCAACATCGACTCTGCTTCCTTCACAGATATATCCAACCGCGCCGGCGGCGACCCCGAGAAGATCAAGGAGATCATGTTCGACATCGTGGCCAAGCAGGGCAAGCACCGCAACCCCTGGACAGGTTCAGGCGGAATGCTCCTCGGTACAGTAGAGAAGATCGGAGATGCCCTCAAGGACAAGATCGACCTCAAGCCCGGTGACAAGATCGCGACCCTCGTATCCCTGTCCCTGACTCCCCTGCGCATTGATAAGATCAAGGAGATCCGCGCCGATGTGGATCAGGTGGACATCGACGGCAAGGCCATCCTCTTCGAGAGCGGTATCTACGCCAAGATTCCCGCTGACCTGCCCGAGAAGCTCGCCCTCTCCGCACTCGACGTAGCCGGTGCTCCCGCCCAGACAGCCAAGCTGGTTAAACCCGGCGACACTGTTCTGATCATCGGAGCCGGCGGCAAGTCCGGAATGCTCTGCTGCTATGAGGCCAAGAAACGCGCAGGCGTTACAGGTAAGGTAATCGGTCTGTGCCACAGCGAGAAGAGCACCAAGAGACTGCAGGACCTCGGCTTCTGCGACTATGTATTCTCAGCCGACGCTACCCAGCCCGTACCCGTACTCGAGAAGATCGAGGAGCTCACCGGAGGCCAGATGTGCGACATCACCATCAACAACGTCAACATCCCCGACACCGAGATGACCTCTATCCTCTGCACCAAGGACACCGGTCTGGTATACTTCTTCTCCATGGCCACCAGCTTCACCAAAGCGGCTCTCGGAGCAGAGGGTGTAGGCAGCGACGTGACCATGCTCGTGGGCAACGGCTACACCAAGGGCCACGCCGAGATTACCCTGCAAGAGCTCCGCGAGAGCGAGAAGCTCAGAAAGATATTCACCGAGCTCTACGCCTAATCCTTCCTGCCCATGGTGAATACATCGCGTAGGAAAGTCCTGTTCCCGGAAGTGACCGACGAACAGTGGAATGACTGGAAATGGCAGGTCAAGAATCGCATAGAGACTCTCGACCAGCTCAAGAAATACATAAAGCTCACGCCCGAGGAAGAGGAGGGAGTCCGCAAGACTCTCTCCACCCTCAGAATGGCCATTACTCCTTACTACCTGTCCCTGATTGATCCGGATGACCCTTATTGTCCTATCCGCAGGCAGGCCATACCCACGGCCGCCGAGACCTTCCAGGCCCCCGAGGACCTGCTGGACCCCCTGCATGAGGACGAGGATTCCCCGACACCCGGCCTTACCCACAGGTATCCCGACAGAGTGCTGATGCTCATCACCGACATGTGCTCGATGTACTGCCGTCACTGCACCCGCCGCCGTTTCGCCGGACAGAAGGACGCCGAGTCGCCCAACGACAGGATAGAGAAGTGCATAGAGTACGTCGAGAAGACTCCCGTAGTCCGCGACGTGCTTCTATCCGGAGGTGACGCCCTGATGGTCAGCGACGCAAAGTTGGAGTACATCATCAAGAGGCTGCGGGCCATCCCCCATGTGGAGATTATCCGCATCGGCTCCCGTACTCCCGTCGTATGCCCTCAGAGGATTACCGACGACCTGTGCAACATGCTCAAGAAGTACCACCCGATCTGGCTCAACACCCATTTCAACCATCCCAACGAGGTGACCCCCGAGTCGGCCGCTGCCTGCGCAAGGCTCGCCGATGCCGGAATACCCCTCGGCAACCAGTCCGTCCTCCTGCGCGGAGTCAACGACTGCGTACATGTGATGAAGCATCTGGTGCACGAGCTGGTCAAGATGAGGGTGAGACCTTACTATATCTACCAGTGCGACCTGTCGATGGGGCTCGAGCATTTCCGTACCCCCGTATCGAAGGGTATCGAGATCATCGAGGGCCTCAGGGGACATACCTCCGGCTTCGCAGTGCCTACCTTCGTGGTGGACGCTCCGGGCGGAGGCGGCAAGACACCGGTCATGCCCCAGTATGTCATCTCCCAGTCGCCCGGCAAGGTGGTGCTCCGCAACTTCGAAGGTGTCATTACGACATATACAGAACCGCCTGAGTATCATAACGAATGCCACTGCGAGGACTGCCGTCACAAGGGCGAGAAGTCCGAGGGTGTGGCAACCCTGCTCGAGGGTGTCAGGATGACCATCGAGCCCACTGAGCTCAAGCGCAGGGAAAGACACCACAGCAAATAGTTATTTGAAACAGTACAGATGCCGTTTGTCCATGAGCTGTTGAAGTACCGGAGCGTGGCCGTGGTGGGCATGGAGAAGAACTGCGGTAAGACCGAGTGTCTCAACTACATTCTCCGCCGCCTGCCTTCCGACGGCCCGGGAGTCTGCGTAACTTCGATAGGACTGGACGGGGAGAGGACGGACCAGGTGACGGGCACCGCGAAGCCGGAGATAATCCTCCACAGCGGAATGTTCTTCGCCACATCCGAGACACACTACCGCTCCCGCCGCCTGGTCTCGGAGATAGTGGACGTCTCCGGCGAGACGACAGCTTTGGGCAGGCTGATAACAGCGAAGGTGGCCCTCGAGGGGAAGGTAATCCTCTCGGGGCCCTCTTCGACGTTATCCCTGAAAAGATGGATGGACAGCATCTCCGGCTTTGGAATCGGACTGACGGTAATCGACGGAGCTCTCTCGCGCAAGAGCAGCGCGTCTCCGGCTGTAAGCGAGGCAATGGTGCTGGCTACAGGTGCCGCACTCTCGTGCAATATGCCTGCATTGGTGGACAGGACCGCGTTCTGTGTGGAGATGATCCGGTTACCCGAGGTTGAGAGTCAGGAAGTGCCCCCGGAGCATATCCTGACGGTATCCTCGATGGTCCCGCAGGTGGAGATAGCCCCGGAGGTCAGAAGGGTGGAAGTATCCGGAGCATTGACCGACAGGCTGCTGACCCGTCTGCTGACGGAAAGGAGACTGTCGGAGATAGAGGTGGCGGTCGCGGATTTTACCCGGATCTTCATTTCTCCGGAGAACTGGAGGCGTTTCGTCCGTGCAGGAGGAAGGCTTCTGGTACACAGGCGGACAGTACTGCTGGCCGTATGTGTCAATCCTTTGGCTCCCAACGGTTACCGACTTGACTCGGACCTGCTTTGCAGGACGCTTTCCGATAAGATCCAACTGCCGGTTTACGATATAAGACGACAATGTGAAGATGAAGCTTAGAGACATCATAGACTCTCCCTGCGGACTGCGGTATGTGATAGATTCACTGCCGCTGGCTTCGGGCTATTCCCTCAGGTATCTGATGGATACTGAGGCGCTTACTGCCCAGGAGGATATAGCCGCCGCATATTCGCGCATGCGGGAGCATCTGTCTGCCGCCGGGGACGGGAACCTGGTGTCCATGCTTCATTCCATACTGTGCAGTCTGAAGGATATCTCCCACACTCTTAGCCGGATAGAGGCAGGAAACACCGTCGATGACATTGAGCTCTTCGAGGTCAAGGCCCTGATTCTGCTCGGACGGAGGGTGTCGGCTGTCCTGGAAAAGGCCTCGCAGACGTCCATAGCGCCGCATACCGGCGATCTGGAGGATGCCCTGAAGGTCCTGGACCCGGACGGGACGGAGATAGCCTCATTCTACATTTACGACTCCTATTCTCCCGAGCTGGCAGCCCTCAGGGCCGATATCCGCAGGGAGGCGGATGCTGACCGCAGGATCGGCCTGATGGACAGGGAACAGACCCTGGAAGCCGGAATCCGGGAGAGGCTCTGCCGGGCCCTGCATCCTTCCGTGCCCGCACTGCGGAGGCTTCAGGAGGAGCTCGCCCGGCTGGATATTGTCCTGGCCAAGGCAGTCCAGATGCTGAGGATGCGGCTCTGTATTCCGGAGATCTCCACTTCCGGCGTTACTTCCTATAAGGGGATGTACAATCCATACGTCAAGGAGGTTGTGGAGAGGGCAGGAGGGGAGTTCACCCCCATTGACCTGAGTTTCGGAGACGGGCCTGTAGTGATCATAGGGGCCAATATGGGAGGCAAGACGGTGGTGCTCAAGACCGCCGCCCTCTGCCAGTGGCTCTTCTGCTTCGGGATGGGTATTCCCGCGGAGGAGGCTGTCATTTCCCCGAGGGAACGGGTATTCTTCATTTCCGGGGATGCCCAGGATATGGGAGCGGGCCTTTCTTCATTCGCCGCCGAGATGAAGGCGATAGACGGAGTCGTACGGGCCTCTGCGGAAGCCCAGGACGGCAGCCGCATAGCAGCCATGATAGACGAGCCCGCCCGCAGCACCAATCCCATCGAGGGCACGGCCCTGGTCGAGGCCCTGGTGGATATCCTCGGACAGAGGGAAGTGGCCCTGCTGTTGACGACGCATTACAACATCCCTTCATCCCATTGTACCCGCCTGAGGGTAAGGGGAATGGAGGACGGAAAGATGAATTACCGGCTCTGCCCCGCGCCGGAGGGCGACGTGCCTCACGAGGCTCTCAATGTGGCGGAGTCCCTGAATATTTCCCCGGAATGGACGGGGAAGGCAAAAAAACTGTTAGAGTATGAATAGCAAATTAGGATTAGATTCGAAGAAAGTGGCATACGCCAGGCAGCTTGCAGCCGGCATTGCCGCAGACGTCCAGAATTTTGTGGACGGATATACTACCGTGGCGGTGGAGAGGACACTCTGCCGTCTGCTCGGAATCGACGGGGTGGACGCCAACTCCGTGCCGCTGCCCAATGTTGTGGTGGACAGCCTCAAGGCCGCCGGAGTCCTGAGCGAGGGCGCCCTGTTCTACGTGGGCAACGCCATGGCCGCTCTCGGCCTGACTCCGATGGAGATTGCCGAGCGCATATCTGCCGGAACATTAGATATTACCAAACTCGAAATTAAACCGTTACCTGAGATACAGAAGGCTCTCGAAGAGCCGATAAATGCCTCGATGGAGAGGATTCGGGCCCGCCGCGCCCGCCGCGAGAAATACCTGCGCGAGATCGGCGAGGGCCCCAAGCCCTACCTCTATGTGATAGTGGCCACCGGCAACATCTACGAGGATGTGGTGCAGGCCGAGGCCGCCGCACGTCAGGGCGCCGACATCATCGCGGTCATCCGTACCACCGGCCAGTCCCTTTTAGACTATGTGCCTTACGGAGCCACTACCGAGGGCTTCGGCGGCACTTACGCCACCCAGGAGAACTTCCGCATCATGCGGCAGGCCTTAGACAAGGTGGGCGAGGAGGTCGGCCGCTATATCCGCCTGTGCAACTACTGTTCCGGCCTGTGCATGCCCGAGATAGCTGTCATGGGAGCGTTCGAGGGACTCGACGTGATGCTCAACGACGCCCTCTACGGTATCCTCTTCAGGGACATCAACATGCAGAGGACCCTCATAGACCAGTTCTTCTCGAGGGTCATCAACGGATTTGCTGGAGTGATCATCAACACCGGCGAGGACAACTACCTGACTACAGCCGACGCTGTGGAGGCCGCCCATACCGTGCTCGCCTCCGATATCATCAACGAACAGCTGGCCCTCATCGCCGGCCTGCCCGAGGAGCAGATGGGACTCGGACACGCCTTCGAGATGGACCCGATGCTCGAGAACGGCTTCCTGCTGGAGCTGGCCCAGGCCCAGATGGCCCGCGAGATATTCCCCAAGGCCCCGCTGAAGTACATGCCTCCCACAAAGTTCATGACCGGCAACATCTTCCGCGGCCATATCCAGGATGCCCTCTTCAACATGATAGGTATATGGACCAATCAGGGCATACAGCTTCTCGGTATGCCTACAGAGGCTATCCACACCCCCTTCATGTCGGACCGCTTCCTGTCGATAGAGAATGCCAAATACATCTTCAACAACATGAAGAGCATCGGCGACGAGGTGGAGTTCAAGGAAGGCGGCATCGTGCGTACCCGCGCCAAGGAGGTGCTGGACAAGGCCATAGAGCTGCTGGAGAAACTCCGCGAGGAGGGACTCTTCTCGGCTCTGGAGAAAGGCATCTTCGCGGATGTCAAGCGTCCCCGCAACGGGGGCAAGGGCCTCGACGGAGTTACTCCGAAAGGCAGCAATTACATGAATCCCTTTGTTAAATTAATGATAGGAGGAAAATAACATGAGCGGCGGACTTTATTCGATGGAGGAGAAGGATTACGACAAGAATCTGAACCTCAAGGCTATAAAACCTTACGGAGACACCATGAACGACGGCAAGGTACAGTTGAGCTTCACGCTTCCCGTACCTGTCGGCGAAGAGGCCGTGGAGGCTGCCAAGCAGTTTCTGAAAGGCATGGGACTGGACAACCCACAGGTGGTCTTCTACAAGGAGCTTACACCGGGCTTTACATTCTTCAACTGCTACGGTTCCGCCGTTCATACGGTGGACTTTACGGCAATCCACGTGCCCAAGGTCGAGTCTACCGTGATGGATATGCCGCAGACCGACGAGTACATAAGGGAGAATATCGGACGCAAGCTCGTAGTGGTGGGTGCCAGCACGGGAACTGATGCGCATACCGTGGGTATCGACGCTATCATGAACATGAAGGGCTATGCCGGGCACTACGGTCTGGAGCGCTATGACATGATAGATGCCTACAATCTCGGCAGCCAGGTGCCTAACGAGGATTTCATCGCCAAGGCGGTTGAGCTGCATGCAGATGCCCTGATAGTGTCCCAGACAGTGACGCAGAAGGATATCCATATCAAGAACCTCACCGAACTGGTGGAGCTGCTCGAGGCAGAGGGGCTCCGCGACAAGGTAATACTGGCCTGCGGCGGTCCCCGCATCACCCATGAGCTGGCCAAGGAGCTGGGCTACGATGCCGGCTTCGGCATGAATACCTACGCAGATGACGTAGCCTCGTTCATCGCCGAGGAATATGTACGCAGACACAACGGAAAATAATCACTAAATACATTATTACAATGGACAAGAATCAGATAAGAGAGGTGATAGCCCGCAGGGCTGCCCTCGAGCTCAAAGACGGGGACGTGGTGAACCTCGGAATCGGACTTCCGACCATGATTCCCGATTATCTCCCTGAAGGAGTATCAGTTATCCTCCAGAGCGAGAACGGACTGGTAGGTATGGGACCTACCCCAAAACCAGGAGAGGAGAATCCGGACCTCATCAACTCCGGCGGCGGATACATCACGGCCGTGCCCGGAGCCTATGCCTGCAGCTCCCTCGCTTCGTTTGAGATTATCCGCGGCGGCCACGTGGACGTGACCTTCCTCGGAGCCCTCGAGGTGGACGAGCACGGAGACCTCGCCAACTGGATTATCCCCGGCAAGAAGGTGCCCGGAATGGGAGGGGCAATGGACCTGCTGGTAGGAGCCCGCAAGGTTATCCTGACTATGGAGCATACCGCCAAGGGTAATCCCAAAATCCTCAAGAAATGCCGTTTGCCCCTGACGGCCGCCGGACAGGTCAACATGATTATCACCGAGATGGGCGTGATGGACATCACCGACAAGGGTATCGTCCTGCGCGAGATCCATCCTGAATTCACGGTGGAGCAGGTTCAGGCCGCTACAGAGGCCCAGCTTATCATAGACCCTGATTTAAAGCCTATGCGTCAGTAATTTTACTGTACAATGGAATACAATTTTCTCAGAATAGAGACTCCAGAGGAGGGTATCTGCATCCTGACGATATCCCATCCCCAGTCGCTCAACTCCCTGAGCCGGCCGGTACTGGAGGAGATGTACCGTTTCGTGACGGACATCCCCGAGGGTACCGCGGTGCTTATCATCCGCGGAGACGGCCCGAAGTCCTTCGTGGCCGGAGCCGACATCTCCCAGATGGCAGGATTCGACGCAGAGCAGGGACTGGACTTCGGCCGTTTTGGAGCCGAGGTATTCCGCAGGATAGAGGAACTGCCTTTCCCGGTGATTGCCGCCGTGAACGGGTATGCCCTCGGAGGAGGCTGCGAGCTGGCCATGGCCTGCGACATCCGCATTGCCTCTGCCAAGGCCAAGTTCGGGCAGCCGGAAGTGAAGCTCGGCATTATCCCCGGATTCTCCGGTACCTACCGCCTTCCCAAATTGGTGGGACAGGGCTATGCCAAGGAGATGATATACTCCGGAAGGGTGATTGATGCTGCCGAGGCCCTGCGCATCGGACTTGTCAATCACGTATTGCCCCCGGAGGAACTGATGGACTATGTCCTGGGCCTGGCCCGCGACATCCGTGCCAACGCTCCGATAGCGGTACGCAAGGCGAAGGCCTGCATCAACTCCTGCTACGACATGGACGAGACCACGGCCCTGGCCGCCGAGAACCGGGCATTTTCCGAGTGCTTTGCCACAGAGGACCAGAAGACCGGTATGCAGGCATTCCTCGGCAAGACTGCTCCTGTATTCAGGAACAAGTAGAGATGACACAATATAGAAAGATAAAACACAAACTGTTATGACAATAGACAAAATATCCGTAATCGGCACCGGAACCATGGGCTCCGGTATCGTACAGGCTCTGGCTCAGGCCGGCCGGAAAGTGACCATGAAGAGCCGCAGCGAGGCTTCCAACACCAAGGCAATGGGCCGTATCACCAAATCTCTCGGCAAGCTCGTCGAGAAAGGCAAGATGGAGCAGGCCGCCATGGACGCTGCTCTGGCGAATATCACCGTTACCACCGACTATAAGGACATCGCCGATTCCGACCTGATCATAGAGGCCGCAGTCGAGGAGATGGACCTGAAGATAGAGCTTTTCAAGATGCTGGACGGCATCTGCAAGCCTGAGACGATCATTGCCACAAACACCTCTTCGCTCTCGATCACCGGTATTGCGGCGGCAATCTCAAGGCCCTGCCATGTAATCGGCATGCACTTCTTCAACCCCGCCACAGTGATGAAGCTCGTGGAGATCATCAAGGGACAGAGGACCTCACAGGAGGTGTTTGACGCTGTGTTCGCTCTCTGCCAGGAGATCGGCAAGACCCCCGTGGCAGTCAATGAGGCCCCCGGTTTCGTGGTCAACCGCATCCTGATTCCGATGGTCAATGAGGCTGTGGGCATCCTGGCCGACGGAGTGGCCTCCCGTGACGATATCGACGCGGCCATGAAGCTCGGAGCCAACCATCCGATGGGTCCCCTCGCTTTAGCTGACCTGATCGGTCTGGACGTGTGCCTGGCCATCATGGAGGTGCTGCACCGCGAGTTCGGGGACGACAAGTACCGTCCTCATCCTCTGCTGAGGAAGATGGTACGTGCCGGACTGCTCGGACGCAAGACGGGAGAAGGATTTTACAAATACTAAAATTTAAGCATTACTGAATATGAATTTCAAACTCACACCGACACAGTCGCTTTTCAGGCAGATGATCAGGGAGTTCGCCGAGAAAGAGGTAAAGCCCCTGGCAGCTGAGATCGACGAACAGGAGAGATTCCCCATAGAGACGGTCCAGAAGATGGCTCCGCTCGGACTCTTCGGCATACCCCTCCCCGTTGAATACGGCGGGGCAGGAGGGGACAACATCATGTACACCATCGCAGTAGAGGAACTCTCGAGAGTCTGCGCCACCACCGGCGTGGTCCTCTCGGCCCATACTTCCCTCTGTCTGGCTCCTATCTTCGAGCACGGAACCGAGGAGCAGAAGCGCAAGTATCTGCCCAAGCTGGCTTCCGGCGAATGGCTCGGAGCCTTCGGTCTGACCGAGCCCAATGCCGGTACGGACGCCTCGGCCCAGCAGACCACAGCAGTCCTCGACGGGGACGAGTGGGTGCTCAACGGCAACAAGATATTCATCACCAATGCCGGCCATGCCCATGTCTACGTAATATTTGCAATGACTGACAAATCCTTGAAGAACAAGGGTATTTCCGCCTTTATCGTAGAGGAAGGCACCCCTGGTTTCGAGGTAGGCAAGAAGGAGCTGAAGCTCGGTATCAGGGGCTCCGCCACAGCTGAGCTTATCTTCTCCGACTGCCGTATCCCCAAGGCCAATCTGCTCGGCAAGGTGGGAGGGGGCTTCGCGATAGCCATGAAGACCCTCGACGGAGGCCGCATAGGTATTGCCTCGCAGGCCCTTGGAATAGCCCAGGGAGCTCTCGACGAGACCGTAAGGTACACCATGGAACGCAAGCAGTTCGGCAAGTCCATCTCCCAGTTCCAGAACACCCAGTTCCAGATGGCCGACCTGAAGACCAAGGTCGAGGCATCCCGTCTGCTCGTCCGCTCCGCAGCCTTCAAGAAGGACTGCAAGGAGCCTTATTCGGCCGATGCCGCCATGGCCAAGCTGTTCGCTGCAGAGACCGCTATGGAAGTGACCACCAAGGCAGTGCAGTTCCACGGAGGCTACGGCTACACCCGCGAGTATCCCGTGGAGAGGATGATGCGCGATGCCAAGATCACCGAGATCTACGAGGGTACATCTGAGGTACAGAGAATGGTGATAGCAGCCAGTATGTTTAAAAAGTAAAATCAGGAAAGTATGAATATAGTAGTTTGTATCAAGCAGGTACCCGATACCACCGAGATAAAGATCAATCCTGTTACCGGAACCCTCATCAGGGACGGAGTGCCCAGCATCATGAATCCCGATGACAAGGGCGGACTGGAGATGGCCCTCCGTCTGAAGGACAAGTACGGGGCCAATGTAACGGTCATTACCATGGGACCTCCCCAGGCGGACCTGATCCTAAGGGAAGCCTACGCCATGGGTGTGGACAGGGCGATACTCCTGACCGACAGGAAATTCGCCGGAGCCGACACTCTCGCTACATCCAATGCTCTTGCCGGGGCCCTCAGGACTCTGGAATGGGATCTGGTAATTACCGGCCGTCAGGCCATCGACGGAGATACCGCCCAGGTGGGTCCCCAGATTGCCGAGCATCTGGACGTGCCTCAGGTATCGTATGTATGCGACCTGGAGGTGGAGAAAGGAGGCAAGACCCTGCGTGTCAATAAGGAGACCGAAGAGGGAATGCAGATTCTCGAGGCTCAGATGCCCTGTCTGCTGACAGTGCTGTCGTCTGCCGTGAAGCCGAGGTACATGAGTGCTCCCGGCATCGTCCAGGCGTACAATAAGCAGGTAGAGGTATGGGGGGCGGACAAGATCGATGTGGACGAAAGCAAGCTCGGTCTGAAAGGCTCTCCGACCAAGGTGCTGAAGGCCTTCACAAAGGGTCTGAAAGCTCCGGGAGAGATATTCGAGGTGGACGCAGAGGAGGCTGTAGGCCTGATAGTTTCCCGCCTCAAGGAAAAATTCATCATATAGTAACACCGTAATACATCATAGATTATGATCAACAAGAACGACTACAAGAACGTATATGTGTTCGCAGAACAGAGAGGCGGTGTTATCCAGCCTGTCGCACTGGAGCTTATAGGCAAGGCCCGTGACCTTGCGGAAGCACTGGGAGAGAAGGTGGTTGCCATCCTGGCCGGCTACAATGTGGAAGGGCTCATCCCCACACTTTTCGAGTATGGCGCCGACGAGGTAGTGGTCACCGACCATATAGAACTCAAGGACTATCTGACTGAGCAGTATGCCCAGTCCGTATATCAGATCATCACAGCCATGCGCCCCAACATAGTGCTTTTCGGAGCCACGACCATCGGCCGTGACCTTGCGCCCAGGCTCTCGGCCCGTCTGGCTACCGGCCTCACCGCTGACTGTACGAAGCTGGAGATCTCCGAGGACAAGCAGCTGATGATGACCCGTCCCGCTTTCGGCGGCAACCTGATGGCCACCATCATGTGTACCGAGCACCGTCCCCAGATGTCCACAGTCCGTCCCGGAGTGATGCCCAAGCGCGATCCCGAGCCCGGACGCACCGGCTCCATCGTCCGCTTCGAGACCAAGTTCGACCACTCCAAAATCCGCGTAAAACTGCTTGAGGAGGTCCGCGAGGAGAAAAACAAGGTAGATATCACCGAGGCCAAGATTCTCGTCTCAGGAGGCCGCGGAGTGGGCTGCAAGGAGGGATTTGCCAAGCTGCAGGAGCTGGCGGAAGTCCTCGGCGCCGAAGTTTCCGCATCCAGGGCCATGGTCGACGCCGGCATCATGCCGCATGACCGTCAGGTGGGCCAGACCGGCAAGACTGTCCGTCCCGACCTCTATCTCGCTCTCGGTATATCCGGAGCCATCCAGCATCTGGCAGGAATGGAAGAGTCCGGCTATATCGTAGCCGTGAACAAAGACAAGTTCGCGCCCATCTTCAATGTTTCGGATATCGGTATAGTAGGGGATGTGAACAAGATAGTTCCTTTGCTGGCCGAGAGATTACGTAAAGAGATGCAGAAGTAATGAGGCGTATCTTAACATTGATGTTTGTCCTGCTGCCTTTCATGGTTTCAGCGCAGACGGAGGATGTTCTTAAAAGAGGGACCGGCGCGGAGGTGTCCGGTTCCTCTTTTGCCTTCGGACTTTTCCAGGATGCTGTCTTGTACGACGGCTCCGATGTAGTCTTCATATCCCCGCTGAGTGCATCGATGGCACTGTCTATGACTGCAAACGGGGCAGAAGAGGCCACTTTGGCTGAAATGCTGTCCGTTCTCGGTCAGGATGCTTCCATAAATGAACTCAATGAATACAACCGCAGTGTGAAGGACTTTCTGGCCTCCGGACCTGTGGGCATAGAACTTAATGTGGCCAACTCTATTTGGGTTTCAGACCTTTTTCCGGTCAGGTCCCGTTTCTGCAAGACGGCCGTCAGGTATTACGATGCCTCGGTAAGCAATCTGGATTTCTCAGACCCCGCTTCTCCTTCGGTCATTAACAGCTGGTGCTCGGAAAATACCAACGGGCGTATCAGCAAGATGATTGAAAGCATCGACCCAGCTACTCAGATGTATCTGTTGAATGCTTTGTATTTCAAGGGAATGTGGTCATGTCCCTTTGATGCTGCCAGAACGCGTGAGGACATTTTCCACGGCAATAACCGGAGCTCCAAGGTCGAGTTCATGCACAATACCGCAAGTTTTCCCTACTACACCGGTCCGGAAGGCTCGGTACTGGAACTTCCCTACGGAGACGGCTCATTCGTGATGGATATCTTTCTGCCTGCTGAAGGAACGAGTGCCGAGGAATTCGTGTCAGGTCTGGACGGTGAGGCCCTGAGCACTCTGACCGGCCTGCTTCAGACTGACCGCATAAAGGTGAGCATTCCCAAATTCAAGGCCGAGTATGAGACCTCCCTCATCGCCACACTGCAGCGCCTCGGAATGCGGACTGCCTTCACTCCTGCGGCCGATTTCTCTGGAATAGCCAAGGAGCCTCTGATGATCAGCGAGGTAAAGCAGAAGACATTCATCGAGGTCAATGAGGAAGGCTCGGAGGCGGCAGCTGTCACCTCTGTAGGCATCATGCGGACATCCCTTGCCCCCGATCCGTTTGAGTTCAAGGCTGACCGCCCCTTCGTGTTCCTGATACGCGGGCGCGAGTCCGGTCCGGTCCTATTCATGGGAATTGTCCGCAACCTGTAAAAGACCCTATCAGCAATCCTGATTGTGTCGGGGCGTTGATGGAGATGTTGTATTGTTGTGTATGCCCGCAAAACGATGTGCACGGGAGTTGTACCGGAGAAGATGACTGAATTCCAACGGAAAATCGCGCATTGTCATAAAATTTGCGTAAGTTTGCGGGACAGCAGTTATTTGCTATGGAAAAACGAATCGATATCGTACAGAAATTCTTGAAAAGCAGGGCAGTCCGTTTTATGGCCATGCTTTTCATTTTGCTTTCC
>DVHI01000102.1 GCA_018712275.1 Candidatus Coprenecus avistercoris
GAAGACTATATTGTAGGGATGAACGCCATTCCGGTGTGCACACTGCTGTTCAATGTGACTGTGCTGGCTTTCTGCCTGATGAGCAACCATGTCCATTTCATCGTACACGGCGATGAAGCAGACTGCAGAAAATTCATAATCAACTACAGGAGAAAACTAGGAAAACTGGCTGACATCAAAGGCGTGGACATATGTATGAAAATAATCGACGACGCGGAGTATTTGAAGAGAGCCATAGGCTACGTACTCAGAAACCCTGTATCGGCCGGACTTAAAATCCTGCCCATTCATTATGAATGGAGTTCGGCATCTCTTTATTTCAGAAATCCGATACAGACGGCATATGGAAGCGTATCCGACAGCCCAAGGACAGTGGGTACCCTCTCCTACCGTGAAAAACGCCGCCTGCTGCATTCCCAGACCAAGGAACTGGACAGATTCACCCTGACTTCCGAGAACATGATCAATCCGGAATGCTACGTTGATGTCCGTGCTGTTGAAGAACTATTCTATTCGCCCGCCCGTCTCATGTACTTCATCTCCAGCAAAGAGAATATGGAGGTGGAGCTCCGTTCCGGCATCCTCCATAAGGCCCGCTACACTGATGACGAACTGATAATATCCATAGGCAACATCTGTCAGGAGGTATTCCGCTGCGAATCCCCGGATAAGCTCAGCATCGAGGACCGCTACCGTCTGGCTGACCTCGTCCGCAAACGCTACGGCTCCCCTTTCAAGCAGATCGCCCGCCTGACAGGTACCGACCCGGAGATTCTTCGCCGCGCCCGCTGATGGCTGTTCTCAACGAATTGACTTCGGTGTGTAGTGCGGGGAAAAATGATCTGAAAGTCAAAGCCTTACGAGACGCACTGCACATTTGCCCAGTTCCAAAATAGAGCTAATGTGCAGCCAGATTTGCAAAGTCTTGATTTTCAGGCTATCCAAAATCGCAGCGCACACCGAAGTCAATTCGTTATGATCTCACTGGAACTTAGTCTCCGATCTGACGGGGCGAACCAGGACAGAAGTGACGTATGTCAGACGCATCAAACGTCGAAAACCTGGGCATACGCTGCTGCTTTCCTATCCAGGGACAGCGGGTAGGCGCGGGAGGAGGAGGGCATGCGGTAAAATGTCACGGTGCGGGACGATACTCCGGATGTGGAAGTAGCTGAAGGTGCGGAAATGGTAAAGGGGACGGAGCCGCCGACGGAGGGCACCGGCACGTCCAGGATGGAGGCTATCTGCTCCGCGGACTTACCGCCGGTGGAGACTACGGCGCGGCATGAGGGCATCCGGGCCAGGAGAGCCGGGATGTCGGTGGGTTCTATGATTTTCAGGAAGTTGTCGGAAGCATTGCCGCGCAGGCGCTTGACCATGTAGGCGGCATCGTACAGGGCAATGCCCTCGCGGCGGCAGAACTCCACCACCCTCTCATAGTCGAAGCGTTTCTGCCCCGGCATCACAAAGTGTCCGGCATCTCCGTAGAAAAGCAGTCCCATGATCCGCCACATATCGTTCTGGAAATTCGGGTAGAAGAACTCCATCGACCAGCGGGCGTGCGGAGGCGGAAAAGACCCCAGCAGCAGGACCCGGGCGCCGTCCGGGACAAAAGGCTCGAGAGGATGCACCTGGAAGAGGGAGAACTCCCGCCGCATCAGCTCCGGGTCGCGCAGCTTCTCCCGCAGTTCCGCCAGCCGCAGGGCATTGGGCGAGTCCGCGAACTGCAGGCGCATGTACCCGCCCTCCCCGTATTTGTCCACCAGATGTCCGTAACTTTTCTGAAAGATCTCCTCCTCGGAGAGCTCCGGATAGTGAGCGCGGGCATACAGGACCGCCCTGGAGAAGACCGTATCGAAGTCGATGACCTTGTCGGCTTCCGAGACGATGCGGCCGTAGATGGAGCGGGGCCAGGACTTGCTGGACGAGCGGTGGTCCTCCACAGCCTCGCGCATAAGGCCTATCTGCTCCGGAGAGAACCACTGCCGCAGCACCGGATCCGCCTCCAGCATCCGCCCCGACACCAGATGGTGGAACTCGCGGCCCTCACAGACTCCGATATCATGATAGGCCGCTATGGCATATATCATATCCGGATTTAGAGGGCAACCGTCAGGACCGCATTCTCCCTTGGCCGAGAGCTGCCCGTACAGTTCCATACTCTGGGTGATTACAGAAAGTATGTGAGTGCGGGAATGGGCCTTGTCGTATGCGTCATACTCAGGCAGCACACTCTCCCTGACATATTGCTGCAACAAAGGATCTACTTCGCTATAGTTCTTCGGTATCACTGCCATAGGCATTCGGAACTGAGATTAACGGTGATGACGCGGTCTGGACGGAAACTGGAAATTGTTGAGATCCACAGTCAGCTGGATAAGCTGCTGCCAGCCCCAGCCGTAGCCGTCGTAATGATGGACTGAGGCCACCCTGAGATTCAGGAAATCCCGGAAACTGTACTGATACGATATCTCCAGGCGGTCGTACACCCCCGAGTCCGTGCTGTAGAAAAGGCTTCCGGTATAGAGGTCCGCACCGTACATGACTCCGTCCCGGCCGGTACGGTAGTAGTACGGCAGCAGATTGTCCCCGGCATAGACCGTATTGTACACCCTGAAGCCGTATGCTCCGAAGCTCACCTCGGCCTGGAATCCACCCGGAGAGATGTACCCGGCCCCGCGTATCCTGTCATTCTGGAAAGTCAGTATCCAGCCGGCCCTCACGCCCAGACTCAGCCTGTCGGGCAGAAACTCCGACAGGTCCGAAGCCAGATGAGGGTAGACCCAGACATTGTCCACCACTCCCCTGACCGTCGAGGAGCCGGCATAGTGCAGCATCTTGAAGGTATAGGCCGCACTCAGCCACGGAGCTCCGGCATGACCGTAGAAGTACACCTCGAAGCGTTCCCTGGTCGTCTCGTCCAGACATCCCACCCAGTCGGCGACAGCCTCCACACTCCACCACCGCCGGGTGTAGTTGACCATGACGCCGCCTATATTGGTGTCGAAGAAGTAGCGGTCATCGAAGAATGCAGCGGGATAATGCCCCGAAAGCCTGCTCCTGGGAAACGCCCCGGCATTGGCCTTGAAATACCTTCCGTCATACTGGTAGTACAGGAGAGCCTCCAGGTCCAGCTCAGGCGCCGTCCTGCCGAAATACTTGGACGCATCCACCCCGGCATACAGGGCGTGCCCGTCCCCGAAACCGAGGCCGACCTTCGGGGAAAGCACAGCTCCGAAGGTCGTGCCTGAAGGCTCGGTGTCGATGGATGCATTCTCCCTGTTGTCGAACCCGAACTTGAAATCCACGTCCCACAGCAGCCTCTGTGCCGTCAGGGGCTGACTGTAGAGGCCCAGGGCCAGAAGGACGACGGCGGCAAATATCCCTTTGTGCATACGCCGTTACCTGTTTTCGAGGATGTTCTCGTAGAAGAACTCGAACACCTTGCGGGTCACATAGTCATCCCCGAGGTTGTGGGTATAGCCCGGCAGATAGAACTGTTCGAAGTCCTTGTCCGCCTTGATCAGGGCCTTGACCACCTGAAGTGTGGAGGCAGGATCGACGTTATCGTCCATTTCGCCGTTGATCAGCAGCAGCTTGCCCTGAAGTCTCCAGGCATTGTCCACATTGGAGTTCTCCGAATACCACGGGCCGATGGGATATCCCATCCACTGCTCGTTCCACCAGATCTTGTCCATCCTGTTGTCGTGGCAGCCGCAGAGGGCCACGCCGACCTTGTAGAACTCGGGATAGAACAGCAGGGCCGCGAGGGTGCTCTGACCGCCGGCCGAATAGCCGTACACTCCGACGTTGGAGATGTCCATGTGCCTGTACTTCTTGGCTGCGGCCTGCATCCAGAGGATACGGTCAGGATATCCGGAGTCGCGGAGATTGCGCCATGACACGTCCTGGAAGGACTTGCTGCGGTTATCGGTGCCCATGCCGTCGACAGTCACTACGATGAAGCCCATCTCCACGAGCTTCGAGAATCTCAGATAGGCGTAGAAATCCTTGAGCACGAAGGAGTCGTGGGGACCGGCGTAGATGTACTCCACTACGGGGTATTTCTTCTTGGGATTGAAGTTGGAGGGACGGAAGATAGTGCCCCAGATGTCGGTCTCGCCGTCGCGTCCCTTGGCCACGAACACCTCGGGCATGGTCCAGCCGGTGGCCAGGAGGGCGGATATGTCGGCCTTCTGCAGTTCCATCAGGGTATTGCCCTCAATATCGCGGAGCAATGATACCGGAGCCATGTCAGGCTTAGAATACACATCGGTGAAGAGGGTGCGGTCAGCATTGAATGTAACGATATGGTTGGCCTCCTCGGGAGTCAGGTCGGTAATCTCCAGCGAACCGAGGTCGAGCCTCATCAGATGCTTGTTGTAAGGGTCCTCTCCGGCCGGCTTGCCGCCTTTCTCATCTATCGCGTTCATGCCGTTGGCGGCGAAAAGCACATAGCCCTTCTCCTCATTCACGTCGTATATCTCGCGGACATTCCATGCACCGGGAGTAAGCAGGGTCATCTCTCCTGTGGTGCCGTCGATGCGGTACAGATGCCTCCAGTCATCGCGCTCGGAGATCCAGAGGATGTCGCCGCAGTCCATGTAGTAGCGGTAGAGGTCGTTGTAATAGACGAAGGTATTGGTCTTCTCCTCGGCCAGGTTGCGGCAGGAGCCGTCAGCGGCGTCCACTGCGACGAGCTGATAGAGCTGGTGGCCGCGCTGGTTGTACTCGAAGGTAAAATACTTGGAATCTCCGCTCCACTGGCCGAAGCTCAGATAGTACTGGTTGGCGTAGGGAGCCGTGTCGACGGTCACCTTCTCTCCGGAGGCCACGTCGAAGAGAGCAGGTACGGCCTGGGGCAGGCGGTCACCAGGCTTGGCGTAGTCCAGCCAGCGGAGCTTGGGCTGAATCTGGTCCTCGGGAGCGGACTCGCGGAGGGGTATCTGCCTCTCCTTGACGTACTCTCTCTGGATGGAGGCCACTTTCTTCGAGTCAGGGGACCAATAGAGTTCGGCATAGTAGTTCTGCTCCGTGCCGTCAAAGCTCAGCTGACGCTCGTTGCCGCGGACAGGGGCTCCGGAGGGCGTATAGGAGGCCTCAGGTGCTGAGAGTTCCTTGACCCACACATTGTTGTCCCTGAGGAATGCGATGTAACGGCCGTCGGGGGATGTCACCGAGTCGGGACGCTCCCACCAGTTGCGGCGCTCCCTGGCAGGAATCTTCGAGAGGTACTCCTCGTATTCCGCGGAAGTAATCTCAGTCTTGGACTTATCGGAGGCACTGACCAGGAAATAATGCAGGCCGTCAGCCTCGCGGGTCTGATAAACAAACTCCTGGGAACCGGTCCACTGAGGAGTCACGGCCCCGTCATAAACGAGTCTGTTCGTATTGGGAAGTGAATCCAGCTCGGCGTACTTCTCCCGGAATCCGTCAGGAGAAGATGTCATGGCGAGCGAGATAAAAAGTATTGAAAGTATCTGCATATCTGTAAATTTAAGGAAGTATCTCGGCTTCAAGCAATATCCATACGGTATAATCGTCAGTCGTCCGGTTCCTGAACACCCTGCGGTCTATCTCGGTGACATCAAATAACGGAGTGCTCACTTTCTCTGCCGTCCGTATGCTGCCGTCCGGGGTTGTCTCCGTAAGAGTATCGGCCGGAGCGGCCTTGGCGGCCAGCACAGTCATGGCGTTGATACGGGCTATCTCCGTGGCCATCTGCACGTCCGTAGAAGTTCCGGTGCCTTCGGCCCGGACCATGTTCTCCTTCAGTACCGGCAGTTCCTCCTCGACAAAAGGGGACTTGCTGCCGTCCTGCTGCCGGTTGCCGGCGCAGGATGCCGCCAGCATCAGAAGGATGGCCGGAAGGAGCAGCGTTCTGTGTTTTATTGTTCTCATTATCGACTATTTTTCCATGTCCTCCGGTATGATGTCCGTATCCTCTTCCCCTGCTTCCTCTATCAGTGCTGAGTGGAAGGAGCCTTTGACCTGTATACCCTTTTTCTCCAGCCTGCGGGCCGTAACCACCACTGAATTTCTCGGTCCGGAAAGGGCCTTCCGGGCATCCTCGAATTTTGCCGCTGCCTTGGTTATCACTCCTCCCACCTCGTTGAAGGTATTGGCGAAGCGGGTCACCCTCTCCAGGAGTTCTCCTGCCAGGGACATCACTTCCTCGGTATTTTTCTGCTGACGCACGCGGACCCAGGTATTCTCGATAATCTTTAGCATGGCAAAGAGGTTCGACTCACCGGCAATGATAATTCCGCGGTCGAAAGCCTCGTGCCACTTCTCCCGGAAGTTCTGATAGTAGAGCTGGAAGGCGCCCTCATTGGGCACGAACATCACCACGTAGTCCAGGGAATCCCGGCCTGTGGAGCGGATGTACCGGCTGTAGCTTTTGGCCGACAATTCCCTGACATGGGCATCAACGCTCTTGCTGTGTGCAGCCAGGGCTATGCCGCGCTCTGTCTCGTCAGCGGCATTGACGTATGCGATATATCCTTCCAGAGACACCTTGGAGTCGATTACCACCGCCTTGTTCTCCGGCAGGTAGAGCACCACATCGGGGATGAGCCTCCGCCCGCCGTCATCGGAAAGTACCGCATTGCCGTCCACATCCTTTATCGTCTCCTGCTTGACATAATCCTCACCCTCCCTCAGGCCCATGCCCTCCAGGAGATTGAGAAGGACCACCTCACCCCAGTTGCCCACGGCCTTGTTGTTAGAACGGAGGGCTGTGGCCAGATTGTCCGCCTGTCTGCCCACCGCCGCCGTCTGCTCCATCATGGAGCGGATCTGCTGCTCGAGGGTGGCGGTGTTCTTCAGGGATTTCTCCCTGGAGTCCTCCACGGCGCGGCGGAACTCCTCCATCTTCTTGCCCAGGGGGTCGAGGATATTCTTGATCTGCTCCGAATTGGCGGCCGATAGGTCTCCGGATTTCTCCTTTAGAATCGACGAGGCTGACTCCTTGAATGTCAGCACCATCTTCTGGAGTTTCTCGTCGTACTCGCGGCGCAGGGTCTCTGCCTCCGCCTTGCGGGACTCCTTCTGCTCTTCCAGGCTCTTCTCCAGCATTTCAGCCCTGGCCTGAGCCACTTTCAGGTCGGCCCCGGCGACATTCAGCTGTTCCTGGAGAGCCTGACACTCCTTCCTGGCCTGAGCAGCTTCCTTGCTGCGGGCAGAGGCCTGGATTATCCAGGCCCCCGCCGCTCCTATTAACAGTCCTATGACCGCTGACAGAACCCAGAGCATACCTTCCCTATTGGCTTAGAAACTGCTCTTGAGTCCGGTGGCGCGGTTGAATACCGGCAGCTCCGGTGTAGAGTCCTTGTCCTTGATATAGTAACCGTTGCGCTCGAACTGCACGGCGATGCCCGAAGCGTCCTCCAGCAGGCCGGGTTCGGCGAGAGCGTCCACCTCCTTGAGGGAGTCGGGGTTCAGATAGGCCTTATAGTCCTTGCCCTCGGGGATGCCGCTCATGTCGGCTTCGGTGAAGAGCCGGTCGTAGAGTCTCAGGCGTACCTTCTCGCACTGGGTGGCGTTGACCCAGTGAATCGTGCCCTTGACGGAACGCCAGGTGCCGCTGCCGGGTTTGGTAGTCGGATCGTAGGTGCAGCGTATCTCGGTGATGTTGCCCTCGGCGTCCTTTACCACCTCCTCGCACTTGACGATGTAGGAGTATTTCAGGCGCACCTCTCCGCCAGGACGCAGACGGAAGAACTTCTTGGGAGGCTCTTCCATGAAGTCGGCCCGCTCGATGTAAAGCTCGCGGCCGAAGAGGATGGTCCTCTGTCCTGCCTCAGGGTCCTCGGGATTCTTAGGTGCGGTGCAGTATTCGGTACGGCCGGTCTCGACCTCGGTGGCCGCGCTGCACTCGCCGTCGTTCCAGTTGGTAATGACCAGCTTGACGGGGTCGGTGACCACCATATAGCGGTTGGAGCGCTTGTTCAGGTCCTCACGCAGGCACCACTCCAGGAGCGAAAGGTCGATGAGGTTGTCCCTCTTGGCCACTCCCACCTTCTCGGCAAAGTTGCGGATGCTCTCGGGCGTGTAGCCGCGGCGGCGGATACCGCAGATGGTCGGCATGCGGGGGTCGTCCCAGCCGCTGACAAAGCCGTTGCGCACCAGCTCCAGGAGCTTGCGCTTGCTCATGACGGTGTAGGTGAGGTTCAGGCGGGCAAACTCGTACTGGTGCGAGGGGAAGATACCCAGCTGCTCGATGAACCAGTCATAGAGCGGACGGTGCACGTCGAACTCCAGGGTGCATATCGAGTGGGTGATGTGCTCTATCGAGTCGCACTGCCCGTGGGCGTAGTCGTACATCGGGTAGATGCACCATTTGTCCCCGGTGCGGTGGTGCGAGGCATGGATGATGCGGTACATCAGGGGATCGCGGAACATCATGTTCGGGTGGGCCATGTCGATCTTGGCCCTGAGCACCTTCGAGCCGTCGGGGAACTCCCCGTTCTTCATCCGCTCGAACAGATCTAAGTTCTCCTCCACGCTGCGGTTCCTCCAGGGACTGTCCACACCGGGCTGCTGGACGGTACCGCGATTGGCGCGTATTTCTTCCTGAGTCTGGTCGTCCACGTATGCTAAGCCCTTCTTGATGAGCACCACCGCCCAGTCATAGAGCTGCTGGAAATAGTCGGAGGCGTAGTACTCCCCCGCCCAGTTGAAGCCGAGCCACCTGATGTCCTCCTTGATGGAGTCCACGTACTCGGTGTCCTCCTTCACGGGGTTGGTGTCGTCAAAGCGGAGATTGGTCTTGCCGCCGTACTTCTGGGCCAGGCCGAAATTGAGGCAGATGCTCTTGGCATGGCCGATATGCAGATAACCGTTCGGCTCCGGCGGGAACCGGGTCATCACCGACTCCACCCTGCCGCTCGCCAGGTCATTCTCAATAATCTCTTCGAGGAAATTTTTCTGCACGGTCTCTTCCGCCGCGCTCTGCTGCTGTCTGTTTACGTCTTCCATCGGACTTAAATTTTTACCAAGCGACAAAGATACAAAAAGCCCCGGATATTCGCGACATCCGGGGCTATAAATTCTATTGTGGAAAAACTATCTTACGGGGTCAGCAGGCACTCCGGGCAGGGGCTTCCAGTTCTGGAGCTCCTGGAGGAGAACTTCGACGGCCTTGTTGAGCTGGGCGTCGTTGCCGAGGTAGTCCTCGAAGGGATTGAGGTCGCACTCGATGTCGGGATCCACGCCGTGGTTCTCGATGATCCAGTCACCGTCGGTGGAGTACGAGGTGAAGAACGGAGTGCGGACATCCTGGCCGTCGAGATAGGGTCTCGAGCCGGAGATGCCGACGATACCGCCCCAGGTCCTCATACCGATGAGTTTGCCGATGCCGAGCTCGCGGAATCCGTAGGGGAAGAGGTCACCGTCCGAAGAGGAATACTTGTCGATCAGGCAGACCTTCGGGCCGTAGTGGGTGGACTCGGGGATGGTTCCGGGACGCTCACTGCCGTTGCGGGACATGTTCATGCGGTATACCTCACGCTGCAGACGCTCAAGAATCATCGGGGAAACGTTTCCGCCGCCGTTCATACGGTCGTCGATGATCAGGGCCTCCTTGTCCAGCTGGGAGTAGAACAGGCGGGTGAACTCATCCAGTCCGGCCACGCTCATATCGGGGATGTGGATGTAGCCCACACGGCCTCCGGAGAGTTCCTCGACCTTGCGGATATTGTTCTGTACCCAGTCATAGTAGGCCAGCTGGGTCTCGTCGGAGATGGGATCCACGTAGATGGTGCGGGCACCGTTCTCAGATGCAGTGCTGTTGACCAGAAGGGCTGTGGTCACGCCCACACGGCCTACAAGGGCCTCATAGATGGTTCCGAGCTCTGAGGCGGGGATGCCGTTGACAGCGAGGATGTAGTCACCCTCGTGCACGTTCAGGCCGGGCTCTCCCAGAGGTGAGCGGCGGGCACTGCCCCAGGTTACGCTCTCGAATATCTTGTTGATACGGAAATATCCGGTCTCATCCTTGGCGATGCGGGCTCCGAGCAGACCGATGGGCAGTTTCTCTGCGGCAGGGGTCTCGCCGGTGGTCACATAGCAGTGGCCGGTAGCCAGCTCGGATATCATCTCGCCGATCAGATAGGTCAGGTCCTGACGGTACTGTACGTAGGGCAGCAGGGCGGCATATTTGTCGTGGATGGCGTCCCAGTCGCGGCCGACCATGTTCTGTACGTAGAAGTAGTCGCGGTATACTCTCCAGGTCTCGTCGTAGATCTGCTTCCACTCCTTGTGGTAGTCTACGGTCAGACGGATATCGCTCATGGGCACGGGCTTGTCGGCCTTGAAGCCGGAGGTGGACACCACATAGTACTCACCCTTGTCGGATACGAGGGCCTTGCTGTGGTCCGGAGTCATGGCCAGCACACCGTACTTGGTCACGTCAGTGGTTTTCAAGTCGCTCAGGGAGAGTTTCTTGACTCCGTCGGAAGAGCGGTAGTAAAGGGCTTCGTCGTATGCAGCGAGAGGACGGGCGTAGGTACCCTCTACAGGCAGGGCCACAGCCCTCTCCACGATACCGTCGAAGTCCACTTTCATCGGCTCGGCTGCAGGAGTCTCCTTGTCAGCACCCTTCTTGCCTTTCCTGGCGGCGGGCTGCTCCTCGGCTGCGGGAGCCGCAGGAATGTACTCGTCACCCTTGATCACTGTAGGATCAGGCACGTCCTTGGTCAGAGGCAGTGCGAAGAGATAGCTTCCGAGGGAATATGCGGCATTCCACTCCACGGATGAATAGATGGCGTTGAGCTGCCTTGCGGAGGTGAAGAAGAGGTATTTGCCGTCCTCCGAGAACAGAGGTGCGGAAGAATTGTACCAGGAAGAGGTTACGGGAGTGCTCTCCCCTGTTGCGAGGTTCATCAGATAGATGACCGACGCACCGGACTCGGAGCTGGTGCCGTAGGCGAGCCAGCTGCCGTCGTGCGAGAAGGCCAGTCCGCGGACTCCGCCCCAGCGGCCCTCGAAAACGGTCCTGACTTCCTTGGTGGCAATATCCACGGATATCAGCTGCTTCTTCTCAGTGGTCAGGTACAGTTTCTTGGAATCGGGTGCCCAGGTCAATGCCGAAGGATATCCTGTCTCGAAGGATGTCAGGCAGGTCTTGGCCCGGGGGTCATCGTAGGGCATCACGTACACCTGATACTCACCGCTCTCGTCGGACAGCCAGGCAATCCACTTTCCGTCGGGAGACCATACGGCGTCACGGTCGTGGGCTCCGGGGGTACGGGTGAAGTTGTACACTGCGCCTTCTGCGGCAGGCACCGAGAAGACATCGCCCCTGAAGGTGGTCAGCACGCGGCTGCCGTCAGGAGAGAGGGAGAATGCGGCGCGGCGGGCGGTGGCGGGGCTCCAGGTCTTGATCTCGTCGCGGGCAAGAATACCCTCGTCATTGAGATATACGGGCACCTTGGAGCAGCTGCCGTCCTTTACGGAATACTTGTAGATGTATCCTCCGTTCTCGAAGACGATCCAGTCCTGGGAGAAGGAGGGGAACTTGCAGTCGTACTCGGTGAAGTCGGTAACTTTCTTAGTCTGCTTGGTGGCTGTATCATAGCAGAAGAGGTTCATGATCTGATCGCGGTCGGAGAGGAAGTAGATCTTGTCCCCTATCCACATCGGGAAGATGTCCTGGGCGTCGTTGTC
The DNA here is from genome assembly GCA_018712275.1 of Candidatus Coprenecus avistercoris. GTDB lineage: Bacteria > Bacteroidota > Bacteroidia > Bacteroidales > UBA932 > Coprenecus > Coprenecus avistercoris. Next base: position 11,668 of record DVHI01000102.1, read on the forward strand.
GGTGATGTTCTCGAGCTCGGTGGTGCCCACGGTGTTGATCCAGATATCGTCGGCCTGGCCTCCACGGTAGTACTTCCAGGTACGGAACTCACGGTACATGCGGTTCAGGGCCAGCTTGGAGCCGTCGGGAGAATAGGAGCAGAAGCTGCCCTCGGTAGTGGGAATCTGAACCGGCTCGCCGCCCTCTGCAGGCACTGTGAAGAGCAGTCCGCGGAGAGAGGAGAAGGCATACCAGCGGGTACGGTAGATGATGCTCTTGCCGTCCGGGGTCCAGCCCATGACGATGTTGTTGGGGCCCACGCGGTCGCCGATATTGTCGCGGTCCACGGTGGCGGTATAGGTAATTCTCTGAGGCACACCGCCCTCGGCCGGCATGGTGTAGACTTCGGTGTTGCCGTCGTACTGAGCGGTGAAGGCTATCGTCTTTCCGTCAGGAGAGAACCTTGAGAATATCTCGTAACCTACATCGGAGGTAAGCCTTACGGCTGTACCGCCGTCTATGGAAACGGTGTAGAGATCACCTGCATAGGTGAACGCTATCTGATCCCCACCCACGGACGGGAAGCGGAGCAGACGGGCCTCCTGGGCGTCGGCATAAGCTAGAACGGGCAGGACAGCCAGCATTGCAGAAATGATAAAACGTCTCATATCAGTTAGTTTTAGTGTTTATAAGATGTTAAGAACTTGTTCCTTGATTTTCTCCAGTTCGTCCTTCATCCGCACCACGCATTTCTGCATCCCCGCATGATTGGACTTGGAGCCGAGTGTATTGATCTCGCGCCCCATCTCCTGAGCGATGAAGCCCAGCTTCTTGCCGGGGCACTCCTCCCCTTCCATCGTATCACGGAAGTAGCGGCAGTGTTGCCTCAGGCGCACCTTCTCCTCATTGACATCCAGTTTTTCCAGGTAAAATATCATTTCCTGCTCCAGACGGTCGTGGTCGGGAGCCAGGGACAGTTCCTCCATCCTGGAGACTATCCTCTGCCGGACAGCCGGCACCCTCTCGGCCTCGAAGACCTCAGCCTCGGCAAGAATGGACTCGATATTGTCCACCCTGGTCAGCAGATCCGCCTTAAGCACCGCCCCTTCGCGGGTTCTGAAGGCGATGAGCGCATCTACGGCTTCGTGCAGGGCACCAGTGATGGCCTCCACATCCTCTTCTGTCAGCTCATCCTTATCGACCGCCACCACATCGGGAAGGCGGAGCACCGAAGACATGAGGACAGCGGACATGACGTTTCCGTACGGGTCCACCAGATTCAGAGAACCGGCGATGTCGGAAAGCTGACGGAAATAGTCCCGGAACAGGTCCGGATCTATCCTGCGGGCCTCCGAGCCTGAGACGGTCTCCGAGGTCAGGAATACGTCGATGTTGCCGCGCACCAGGCGCCTGGTCAGATATTGCCTGAACTCCAGGTCCTTGTCCTTGGGAAGAATAGATGATTTGAGGGAGATGTCGCTGTTCTTGCCGTTGAGCGAGCGCACCTCGACGGTATATTTTCTATTGCCGGAAGTCACCTCGGACTTTCCGTAACCGGTCATTGACAGTACCATATTTTTAATTTTTCGTTACCTTCTTCCGCTCAGCTCTTCCGAACGGGCTTTCCACTGAGCAGCCATATCATTCAGTTCCAATATTTCACATGCGACTGAAAGATTATGGGCAGCGCATGCGGCCTTTCTGGTGTCGGGACTTGCAGCCTCAGCGTACCATATTTCCATAGCCTTGTCCCACTCGAACAGATACGCCAGACGGCAGGCCTCATTCCACCTGCTGTTGTTGAACACATATATCATCTTATTGACAGTCTCCCATTGGGGAGCGAACCTGTCAGCTATATCCTCACCCAGGGAACGGAACGAACGTCCAAGTTCACTGTTCACTCTCTCCACAGCCCTCAGCCTAGTCAGGGGTGTCTCTGAAAGCAGGGTCCATTCCATAATATCATTTCCGGTCCACTGCGACACCGGCTCCATCTTCCGGCTGTCCAGTACCTGCACCCTTATACTGTAGGGCAGTGAGACTACAGTCTGCTGCATGAAACCACCGTCTACATAAGCCCTTTCCTCCGGAATCTCCACCGAGAACTCCCCCACCGTCATCGAGTCGGCTACTACCAGGAACTCCACACCGGCAGCGGCATGCAGATATTCCACATCCGCACGGCTCCGTATATCCACTTCATCGTCATACATGGAATATACAGGTATCGAGCCGGAATCAAGCCCAAGACCGGCCTCCAGACTTTCAGCAATCCCTACAGTAAGCTCCGACAGCAGAACAGAATCTGCATCTCCGCGCTGTACCAGCGAGATAATCCCGGGCAGCGTCCCTTGAAAATCCACGCTGCCGGTTCCCTCGGCAAGTTTCTCAACCGGCAGGGTAAATGTAGCCGGGCCGCATGAGGTTACTGCCAGCACAAAAGGCAGGGCCATTGTCAGCAACAATTTTCTCATTACATGTACAATTTCAATATATTACAACATTTCCGCATTCAAGTCATACTCATCCGCCCCGGTGATGCGCACGTCCACGAATGAGCCGGTCTCAGGCAGCGCAACTCCGTCCGGACACTCTATGACCACCTCCCCGTCTACCTCCGGAGCCTCCATGGACGTACGTCCGGTACAGGTACGTCCCGCAGAATCACGGGAGTCGACCAAGACTCTTTCGACGGTTCCGATGCGGCTTTCATTATATCTCAGCGAGATTGCAGCCTGCAGTTCCATCAGTTCGTCCAGCCTCTCCTGTTTGACGGACTCCGGTACTGCATCCTTCAAATTCTGTGCCCCCCATGTCCCGTCTTCCTCCGAATATGCAAAGGCGCCCAGCCTCTCGAAACGATACTCATTCACAAAGTCCAGAAGATTCTCGAACTCTTTCTCTCCCTCTCCGGGATGTCCTACCATCATGGTGGTCCGCAGGACTATACCAGGCACTCTGCGGCGAAAATCCTCCACCAGCTCACGAGTCGCCCTGGCATCGATAGAGCGGCGCATAGCCTTAAGTACCGGATCTGCAGAATGTTGAAGAGGAATATCCAGATACTTGCATATCTTCGGAGACGAGGCCATGATATCCAGCACATCTCTCGGGAATGAGGCCGGATAGGAATACAGTAGACGTATCCACTCTATCCCACGGATATCGGTCAGCCGGTTCAGAAGATGGCCCAGCCTTCTCTCACCGTACAAGTCCAGGCCATAGAACGTGGTATCCTGAGCTATAACGATAAGTTCCTTAACGCCCTTATCCACAAGATAGGCAGCTTCGTCCAGCAGTTTCTCCTCCGGCACTGACATATGAGGACCGCGTATGCCTGGAATCGCACAGTATGAGCATTTGCGGTCACAACCCTCGGATATCTTAAGGTAGGCATAATGCGCCGGAGTCGTCAGGAACCTCCGCGTTTCAAGAGCTGGATCTGGTCTGACGCCCAGCACTTTCAGAAGCGGTCCGATAGAAAACGCCCCGAAGAACCCGTCAACCTCCGGAATCTCGGCCGGAAGTTCTCCGGGATACCTCTGTGAAAGACAGCCCATCACATACAGACGGGAGATAATACCGTTCTTCTTCGCATCCACGGCTTCAAGAATAGCGTCAACAGACTCCTCCTTGGCATCTAATATAAAACCGCAGGTATTGATTATCAGTACATCAACTCCGGCTTCTTCCAGAGGCACCTCTTCCGGAGACACCTCCCATCCGGCTGCAGCGAGCTGTATGAGCAGATGCTCGGAGTCCACCCGGTTCTTCGAGCAGCCCATGGTCACCACCCGGACTCTTTTGCCGCCGGCGCTCATGCTATTCCTCCTCCTTCTCCTTAGCATCCTCCTCAGTCTCGAAATCGAGGGAGGCATACTGCTTGAGCTGGTTATACCAGGTTACCACCTTCTTCATGTGCGAAGGGTAAAAACGGTCGGAATCATAACCGGGCAGCGCCTTGTCAAAGAACTCCTTGAGGACTGCAGGGGTTGACTTGGGGTCAGGGGCTTTGTCCTCACCGAGTATCTCCTTCATCTTCAGAAGCACGTCCTTTAGATGGGCCTCGCCGTCCTCGGTATAGATCGAAATATCCGAGAGAGAGGAGACTTTGGCATGAGGTCCGAACACTGTGCGGCGTCCGTTGAGCAACGACTCGGCAATCATGCCGTTACGGGCCTGGGAGACATACTTGTAAAGTCCCTGCTCACCCGTGATTGAGAGTATCTGCTGTAAATCTGTTTTCATCTTTTTTCTGTTGTATTAAAAATTAAAAATCAGTATTCATTTTCATAAAAACTTCCCACACCTGCGGCAGGAGGGGATGCCGGAAATCCGACACTATGGTAAAATCCGAAAGCTCCGTACGGCGTCCGTCACTCCACTGATTGGCCATCCTCTCCAAAACCTGGTCCTTGGTCAGCGATGAACGCTGCATCACTCTCTCCACCCTCACTTCCTGGGGGCATACGACTGTCAGTACCTTGTCGGCCGTACCTTCCAGAGCCGGTTTCTCGAGATAAATGGCAGATTCCATTATCACGAACCCAGGAACACCCTGCCGGTCCTCCTGGAATTTCTTCCACCTGCAGAAGTCAGCCGTTACCCGAGGAAACACCACTGACTCCACCCGTTCCAACAGCTCCCGGTCAGAAAAAATCCTCGAAGCCATGTACTGCCTGTCGAGGACTCCGTCTTTCACCAATCTGTCTCCGAGCAGTTCCTTGAGCACCGTCATAAGCTCCGCATCCGACGCATACAGACCTTTAGCCCTGGAATCCGCATCATAGACCGGAACTCCCATAGCAGCGAACATCCGGACCACATAGCTCTTGCCGCTGCCTATTCCTCCTGTGACGGCTAATGTTTTCATTTCTGCCCGTCGTTGTTCTCCAGCAGTATGCAATCCACATACCTGGGAGACATTTCCCACGAGATTACCCCGCGCGGAGCCGATAACAGCTTCGGAATAAGCTCAGATTCAATAGTGTTGATAAAATCCGAATAATCCACTGCCAGCACAAAATCGTCAGGGCGGTACTGTGTGCTGCTGAAAACTCTGCGGAAGGTAATCCGGACAGTAGACGGAAATACTATCAGTTCCTTGTCCTCGGGTACTCCTACCGCTGTCACAGGCACATCCACAGACTCCTCTATATAACGGACAACATTCAGGGAATAATAAATATCATCCTCAGAATACTCCACTCTACGTATAGGCACCAGAGATGATATGCCCTGAATCGGGCCGTCCACACCAGTAGCAGAGATGGTCACCGTCATCACCGAGTCCACGGTCTCGAGCAGACGTGCGTCACCATAGACATCCACGCTGTCAGGACGAAGCTCAATCTTCCCGACTGCCATATACTGTCCGTCGAAAGAAATAGATGTCCTGGGAGCTACCGGGACTCTCTTGCTGACCATTCTTGGGAAATTGAAATCCAGGGAATCGGTAACGATAAACTCCAGCTCGACATTGCCTCCCAGAGCCTCTACTATATTACTTTTTATGCTCTCACATCCGACGCTGAAGACATCTCCGTCCTTCTGAGCCAGAGCAGTAACCGGGGCGGACACCTTCAAGGTCTTGCGGCGTCCTATACGCTGACGAAGGATATAATACCCCTCTGAACGTCCCCTGACTATCAGCAGGTCCTCGGAAGCAGAGCTGCGGGAACGGCCTTCGAGAGAAGATGTGAGGTCCACATTGTACTCGAAGAATACGGAATACTGCAGCGACAGGCTGTGCAACAGCCATATAATAAAAGCAAGAAGGAGGGAAAGAAGCAGCAGCAGCCACTCCTTTCCGTCCTTGCGGTCTTTCTCGTTGCCGGTAATTCCGTTTCCCGAAGCCATCTGTCGGCGGTATTACCTGTTCTGAACGTCTGTAATGTCCTTTACCACCGAGGATTTGTCCACGCGGATCTTCACATTGGCATCAATCTCCACTACGAGGAATGTGTCTTTCACCTCGGCCACGGTACCGTAAATACCGCCTACTGTCACGATTTTGTCACCTTTCTTCAGAGACTCTCTCCACTTTACCACCTCCTTCTGCTTTTTCTGCTGGGGACGAATCATGAAGAAATACATCACCACGAAGATAAGGATCATCAGTATCAGGAAAGAGTACTGCTGGAAAAAAGTAGGCTCACCCTGAGGCTGTGTCTGAGCCTGGAGAAGGAACATTGTAATAAGATTCATTTTCTTTTCTTTTAAATTTAAGTGAACAAATATATGAAATTTTTCTAATTCTCGATGAGCCCGCGGCCGGTCTTGACGATCTCCCCGGTATCCACCATATTACGGAGGATTCTATCCAGCAGCCCATTGACGAAAACCTTGCTGTTGTTCGTACTGTAGAACTTGGATATCTCCACGTACTCGTTGATCGTCACTTTCAAAGGTATATTGGGGAAGCGCACTGCCTCGGCTATGCCCTGGACAATCAGGACCAGGTCTGTGGTCACTACACGGTCCGGGTCCCAGTTGCTGGTATTGGCCACCACTTTATCCATATACTTTCCGTAATTGCGGAGGGCCGCTCTGAGAAGCTCCACAGCGAACTCACTGTCATCATCCTTGAGGAAGACGCTGGGGAAAGGCATCTTACCATGTGCGCGGAGCAGTTCCAGATTACGGACTATCGCCGACAGAGCAAATCCCAGGTCATCCGTCCAGAACACCGACATATCCTCAAGTGTAGAGGCCAGATCCTCGTTGTCCTCGAAGAGCTCCAGATCGGAGAAGATCTTGATGAACAGACTGCAGTCCTGGGCCATGGAGGACTCTTCAGACTCCATGTACTCCCTGAAATAATCCCTGGAGGAGAGAGTCTGCAGAGTCTTTTTTATAAAGGAAGAAAGGTCCTCGCTCCAGGTCAGGCCGTGATCCTCACAGAACTTGACAAAACGGGGATCCTCTGACAGATATGCCGATACCCGGTTCTGCGCGAACTTGCGGTTGGGGTTGCGTTCCTCTGGCGTGGGATTGAACTTCATGAGTCCGGTCTCTATCCTGGCCAGGGCCGCATTCCGCAAGGCCACCGCGGCGTTCAGCATGAAATAGTAAAGATGGAGTGTTTTCTCACACGAATAGTTCAGTGTTTTCTCGGCTTCTATCAGAGAATCAGAGCCTGAGGTCACAGAACTGTAAAGAACTTTGAAGACTTTTATCCTTATCAGACGACGGTTGAGCATACAATATTTTTAAAACATTTTG
>DVHI01000103.1 GCA_018712275.1 Candidatus Coprenecus avistercoris
TTATTTATTTATTTATTTATTTATTTATTGCGCAATTTTTTTGAATGTGGATTCGAATTGTTTTTAGCTGAAATTTTTAAAGTGTTTAAAATCAGTAATATGTGTGTGGGTAAATTTGTATAGATAATCAATAATGTGTTGTGCTGTCTTCTCTATATTTATTTATCCGTTGGCTGTATTGTACTTGTTTTATCGTAAATTTAAGATAAAATGCTTGTCCTGTGAGGAGCTGATAAACTTACACATGGTGTGCGGCATACAGACTGCGGGCAGTCACCTCCCTCACTGTTGGCGGCGCGGTGTGGCAGGGGAAGGGTAAGACCGGGAAAAGGGCTCCTGTCAATGCGGTGAAACAGCCTGAGTGTCAGAAAAGCAGATGATGTAGGAGGATATTTGCGGATAATCATGTAATTATTCCTATTTTGGCCCGTGGCCACAAATACTGTTGCGCCTCGGCAATGAAATTTGAACAAGTTCAATTTGCATTGCTCTCGACTTCTGCGTATTTTTGTTTCTGAAATGAATAATGGAGGACCGCGCTATGATGAAATACCCGATAGGAGTTCAGAGTTTCGAGAAGATTCGCGAGGACGGCTTTGCCTATGTGGACAAGACAGACCTTATATACAGGCTTACGCATGAAGGCAATATCTATTTTCTGAGCCGCCCGCGGCGGTTCGGCAAGAGTCTGCTGGTATCCACCCTGAAGAACTATTTTCTGGGGCGCAAGGAACTCTTCGAGGGACTGGCCATCAGTTCGCTGGAGAAGGAGTGGCTGGAGTACCCGGTGTTCCATATCGACTTCAACGGCAGCAATTTCACTGATCCGGGAGCACTTGATTTAAAGATAGAGAACTATATTTCGGAGTGGGAAGGGATTTATGGAGGTCCTGACAAAGAGATGAAAGCTGGTGACAGGTTCGCATGCGTACTGAAAAAAGCTCACGAGCGGACAGGCCGCAGGTGCGTGGTGCTCATCGACGAGTACGACAAGCCGATGCTGGACGTGTTGGATACCGGCTATACCATAACCGTGGACGGGAAGCAGCGCCTGTTGGAGGAGTGGAACAGAGATGTGCTCAAGGGGTTCCACTCTGTATTCAAGGCTGCGGACGCGGACCTTCAGTTCGTGCTGCTCACGGGTGTGACCAAGTTTGCACAGGTGAGCGTGTTCAGCGGTTTCAACCAGCCCCAGGATATCAGCATGGCATCGGATTACGAGACCCTGTGCGGCATCACCCAGGAGGAGCTGGAGAGTTATTTTGCAGAGCCGATAGATGTGATGGCCGCTTCATACGGAGAAAGCCGCGAGGAGATGCTTTCGAGGCTGAAGCGTCACTACGACGGCTATCATTTTTCCGAACGGATGACCGACGTCTACAATCCGTTCAGCCTTCTGAATGCCTTCGCCCAGAAGACAGTACGCGACTACTGGTTCGCCAGCGGCACGCCTACCTATCTGATCCGACTGCTGTCTCACTCGGACGAGAACCTGGACGAGCTTACCGGCAAGTACTACGACCCCTCCCAGTTCGTCGACTACAAGGCCGATGTCGAGAAGCCCCTGCCGATGATTTATCAGAGCGGCTACCTGACCATCAAGGATTATGACAGGGACACCGGTACATTTCTTCTGGATCTGCCCAACAACGAGGTGCAGAAGGGTTTTGTCTCACTGATAGCCTCCGACTATTTCCAGGACCGCCGCAATGATTTCGGAGGCATGGCCCGCAGCCTTTACATTGCCCTGAGGGACGGCGACCCTGACCGGATGCGCGGACTGCTTGCCTCATTTCTTGCGGACATTCCGTACACCATGCGCCGCAGGGAGGATGAGCGGGAGAGGGAACGTTATTTTCAATATACATTCTATCTGATTTTCCGCATGATAGGCGTATACGCCGTCATAGTGGAGAAGCCTCAGAGCCAGGGCCGCGTGGACTGCATCGTAGAGACCCCGAAGTACGTCTACATCTTCGAGTTCAAGCTGGACGGTACCGCAGACGAGGCCCTCGCCCAGATCGAGGCGAAAGGCTATGCCCGCCCTTACGCAGCCGACAGCCGCACGGTACACTGCATCGGTGTCAGCTTCTCCTCGGAGACCGGCACCATAGGAGAATGGAAGAGCCTTCTTCTGAAGTAATTTGTTGTTTTCCGGTTGTGCCGGGGCTTACTCGGGCAGGAGGGCGGCAAGTTCGTCGGGAGTGAGGCCGAGGATGTCGCAGATGGCGGCGCGGTCGAGACCCTTGGCTTCCATGCGGCGGGCAAGTTCTGAATTCCGGACGCTGTCGTCGGAGGTGCTCTTGCCTGCCTCTGCGAACAGGGTGTGGACGGTCCGGCTCAGGAGCCGCAGCAGTCTCCGGCTGTCTTTTTCAGTGTTGAGATCCAGGCCGCAGAATGTGGATTTGCCGCGGTGCAGGTAGAGGTAGTAGATGCCGGCGATGAGCACTGCGGTTACGCCGCTGATGTCCAGGCCTGTGCCCTTGAAGTATTTCCGGTAGTAGGCCAGCAGGGACTCGTTCTCCAGCTCGCGGATGTCAGCGATCTTCTTCACGGCTTCCGAGTCGGATGCGAGCTCCCAGAGCAGGGAATCCCGGAGCGGCCCGTTGCTGTCGAGGTGGCGGCACAGGCCCTCGAGCGTGCGGATGTAGTATCTCTCTGCGCCTTCCTTGTCCATCTTCCTGTACGAGACGGTCTCGCCGAGCCAGAAATCGTGGTCGCGGACGTATTCGTATATCAGGTCGTCTATCGAGCTGTATCTCTTGAAGAATACGGCGGCTTCGATACCGGCCTCGGCAATCAGCTGGTTTACAGTGATCCTGGCGAGCGGCATCTGGCCTGCGAGAGTGGTCAGGGCATCGCAGATGGCCTTGTCTACCTGTTCGTTGGTCCTTCTTATTCTGGTCTTGGGCTTTTCCTCATTCATGGCGGCATTTGTTTTATTGTTGCAAAAATAATAAAATCTGCTGTAAAACACATTGTTGAGAGTGCGGTTGTGTCGTGTTTTGAGATATTTTATAATGATTTTTGTATAAAATTTTGCTTGTAATAATAATAATAATAATAATTTTGCGATAAAATGAAAGAAAATTTTTATCCGAATAAGACAAAATGCTGTTCAATTCTATAGATTTCGGTATCTTCCTGCCGGTGGTGGCCGTCCTCTACTGGACGATGTTCAACAGGCACGGGGTGCGGCTGCGCAACGCCTTTCTGCTGGCGTGCAGCTGGTTCTTCTACGGGATGTGGGACTGGCGCTTCCTGGGCCTGCTTATATTCAGCTCCACAATGGATTACACCCTGGGCCGGCTTATAGGCAGGACGGATGTGAATGACAGGAGGAAGCGGAAGGCCCTGCTGGTAGTCAGTCTTGTGGTCAATCTCGGAATACTCGGATTCTTCAAGTACGCCAATTTCTTCATCGACAGCATCGACGGCCTTTTCACCGTCTTCGGCGCGGAACTTTCATTGAAGACTCTGAATATAATCCTGCCGGTGGGTATCAGTTTTTATACATTCCAGTCGTTAAGTTATATCATCGATGTATATCGTGGGAAAATATCACCGTCCAGGGATATAATCGCTTTCCTCACTTTTATCAGTTTCTTCCCGCAGCTGGTGGCCGGACCTATCGAGAGGGCCTCGCATCTGCTGCCTCAGTTCGACGACCTGAAGAAATTCGATTACGACAAAGTCCGGGAAGGTATCGTGGAGGTGTTCATCGGCCTGATCAAGAAAATGGTGATAGCGGACCGGCTGGCAGTGTATGTGGATTCGGTGTTTCAGGAGGCTGCGGCGGGCGGCAGTACCCAGATTCTCGGCTTCCCGTCTGTGCTGGCCCTGATATTCTTCGCATTCCAGCTCTATATCGACTTCTCGGCTTATTCCCAGATAGCGATAGGCACAGCTAAGATTCTGGGCTTCAGCCTGTGTACCAACTTCCGCAGGCCTTATTTGAGCAGCTCTTTCAATAATTTCTGGGAACGCTGGCACATCTCGCTGTCCCAGTGGATGCGGGACTACATCTTTATCCCTTTAGGAGGCAGCCGTGAGGGCCGCCGGAGGACGGTGAGGAACCTGCTCATAGTGTTTGCTGTCAGCGGACTATGGCACGGTGCTTCGTGGAATTTTGTGATATGGGGTCTGATCAACGGCCTGTTCGTGATATTGCTGGACCCTCTGCTGGCCAGGTGGAAAGTCAGGGGTGTTATGGCCTCCATAATCGTCTTCTGTCTGTGGACTTTCTCACTGGTCTTCTTCAGGGCAGAGGGAATCGATGCGGCATGGACGATGATACGGAGCCTGGGGCTCGGCCACATCGGACAGATATCCGGATTCGGTCTGGCATGGAACGAGCTGACCTTCACCCTGGTGCTGCTGGCCGTCCTGATGTGCTTCGAATATGTGGTGGAGCGTCTGGAGAAGCGTGGGAAAAATATTATGGATATCATGGTGTTCAGTCGTCCAGGTTGGCTGAGGTGGGCGGTGTATCTGGTACTGGTGTTCACCATAATCCTTTTCGGAGTGTATGCCACGAACAATGACAACAGTTTTATCTATTTCCAATTCTAGAATATGGGATCCAAACAGAAACAGCAGAATAAGAAAAAGAGCCAGGAAAAGCCCCGGACATTGAAATCATTGTTGACCAAGGGGGCAGTGCTGGCAGCAGTTGTTGTCTGCATCATCGTGATACTGGAGAAGAGGCAGATTTTTGTCGAGGACAGCCGGAACAATCACATTGAGTGGAAATGGGACTGGTACTACAGGATGAAGCAGTACAATATTCCGATAGACGTGCTGCTGGTCGGCAACTCCCATCTGCTGACGGGATTCAATCCCTACGAGTTCACCAAACGCAGCGGTCTGAACTGTTTCCTGCTGGGCGCGTCAGGAGTGGGTGTGGCCGACCTGTATTTTACCGTAGAGGAGGCGCTGAAGGTGCAGAAGCCGAAAGTGCTGGTGCTGGAGACCTACGCCATCAACGAGTCGGATCCGCTCAGGCTGGAGAAAGGTGCGCTGAATGACGAGATCAACAGCTTCCGGGCCCGCAGGGATACCTGGCTGAAGGTCCGCTCCACTCCGTCGCTGTTTAATTACCACAACTGGCCGATAGCCTGGTGCGAGACTTTCCGCAACCACAACTATATCTTTACCAAGCCGGACCAGGTGATGCGCAACCTCAAGGGCGAGGGGCCTAAGCGCAGGGTTCGCAACGACCTGTACCTCGGCCAGTTCGCCCGTTTCTCAAAAGGTCTCTCCCAGGCCACGCTGGACAGGTATGAGGATGAGGGTGCTCCGGTGGACGGGGCTGAATATGAGATTAGCAGAAGTTCCGCCAAGTATACGGAAAAGATAGCGCGGCTGTGTAAGGAGAACGGAGTCCGGCTGGTCTTCCTGACCGTCCCGATGTATCCGGAGCACGTGAAGAACTATCCAGTATGGCAGCAGAGGCTGGGAGCGCATCTTAAGGGCCTGAGTCCTTACTGGCTGGACCTGCAGGCGGCACAGGTGACGGACTCTACTTTGAGGTCTCTGTATACCACGGCGGCGTTCCAGGACACATACGGGGCCAATCAGCACCTGACCAACTACGGCATGGCCGTCACCGGCAGTGTCTTCGCCCAGTATCTCACGCACATCATGCCGGACATTCCCGACCGCAAAAATGACCATCAGTGGCGCAGCCTCGTCGCCAAGTTCCCCAAGTAATCAATTGCCGGCGACAATCCATTTGTCAATATTTCTGCTCTGGGCTGAGAAGTTGATGCCTACCTTCAGGACTTTGCGGGAGTCGGAGGCGAAGGGGGCGGCATGGTTGCGATCCTCGATCTGCTTCAGAGCATCCTCGGCTGAGCCCTCTAACTTGAACTCCATGATGTAGACGTACTTGTCGGTCTGGAGCAGGAGATCGATGCGTCCCTGCGAGGTGCGGTACTCGGCCTGCACGTAGAAGCCGAGGAGTTTGGAGACTATGAAGAGGACGTTCTGGTAGTGGAGCTCCTGGTCGCGGATAAGTTCGTAGGGCGTGTCGGCCATGAAACTCTGGAGGCGTGTCATGAATGCATCCACGTTTCCGGTCTCTATCTCCCGGACAAACTTCTGTATTTCGAAGTTGGTGGCGGATTTTCGGATGGGAGTGTAGTAGGGGACGAGAAATTTCATGAAACCTTCCTCGACTTCTTTGTTCGGGAATCCAAGTGTGTATGACTCAAAACGCGGGTTGTATCCCTTGATGGTGAGGTACCCGCTCTGATAGATGACCGGGATGGGCTCGTCGTCCCCATAGATGCTGTCGAGAGTCTCTACATCGGTGACCGCCGAGGAAATTTCGCTCAGGTCGCACTTGCCCTGCTTGAGGAGAGTTACGAGATAAGTCGGAGTGCCGGTCTCGAACCAGTAGCTTCCGAAGATACCGCTGTCCATGGTTCTGAGGATGCTGAACGGATTGTAGATGCCTTCGGAGCCGGGCGAGAAGTGATAGCCGTCGTACAGCACTTTCAGCTTCCGGCATGTCCCGTCGTAGGTGAGATGCTGGGTTGCGGCAAGATTCTGTATGCCCTCTTCCATATACCGGTGAATCTCACTTTCCGTCAGGCCGCACAGACTGGCGTACTGTGGGAGCATGGAGATGTCTTTCAAGTTGTTGAGGTCGCTGAAGACGCTGACTTTGCCGAATTTTGTGACTCCGGTCAGCATCGCGAACCTGATGTGCCCGTCCATGGTCTTGAGCACTCCGTAGAAAGGCTTGAGTATGTTACGGTATTCCTCCTGCAGGGGCTTGTTGCCGATGGCCTGGAGCAACGGCTTGTCGTACTCGTCCACGAGTATGGCTACGCGGTGTCCGGTCTGCTCGTGCGCCAGCCGTATCACGTGGTAGAATCTTTCTTCCAAAGCCCTGTCTCCGTATGGGCTGTTATAGGCCGTCTCCCATAGTTCCAGATGCTTGTTGAGCTCCTGCCGCAGCGAGTCGGCATTCTCGTACTGTCTGGCGTTCAGGTCTATGTGCAGCACCGGCCTTGCTGTCCACTCCTTCTCGAGGGTATCTATCGCCAGCCCCTTGAAGAGTTCTTTCTTCCCTTGAAAATATGCTTCAAGGGTGGAGATAAGGAGGCTCTTTCCGAATCTTCTCGGGCGGCTTAGAAAATAATAACTGCTCTCATTCACAAGTTTGTAAATGAACTCTGTCTTGTCTATGTAGAGAAATCCGTCATGACGGATCTTTTCGAAATTCTGTACGCCTATAGGATATTTCATGCCGATATAGTTTTGCTCCGGAGACAAAGATAGCGAATAATCGGAATTGTTTAGTACTTTTGTGGCCTGTAAAGACAGAAATGCGTATGGCAGAAGAGATAATATTGGGAATCGAGTCGTCGTGCGACGATACGTCGGCGGCGGTACTGCGCGGCGAGACGCTGCTGGCCAATGTGATGGCCTCGCAGGAGGTACACCGCAAGTACGGCGGGGTAGTGCCCGAGCTGGCCTCCCGCGCTCATCAGCAGAATATAGTGCCGGTGGTAAGCCAGGCCCTCGACCAGGCCGGGGTGAGACCGGATCAGATAGATGCGATAGCCTATACCCGCGGGCCGGGCCTGCTCGGCTCGCTGCTCGTGGGGGTGTCCTTCGCCAAAGGGCTGTCACTGGCGACAGGTAAGCCGCTGGTGGATGTCAACCACCTCCAGGGCCACATTCTCTCGCATTTCATCCGGCAGGAGGGAAAGCCCTACGTGCCCCCGACATTTCCTTTCTTAGCCCTGTTAGTCTCCGGAGGCCATTCCCAGATCGTGAGGGTGGACGACCCGCTGCACTTCGAGGTGCTGGGCCGGACGATAGACGACGCGGTGGGGGAGGCGTTCGACAAGTGCGCCAAGCTTCTCGGCCTGGGCTATCCCGGCGGTCCGGTGGTGGACAGGCTCGCTGCCCAGGGGGACCCGGAGCGTTTCAAGTTCGCCAAGCCGCACGTCCCCGGACTGGACTACAGCTTCAGCGGAGTGAAGACCTCCCTGCTGTATTTTGTGCGCGATCATCTGAAGGAGGACCCCGACTTCATGCAGCATAACATGGCGGATATCTGCGCCTCGTTCCAGAAGACCCTGATAGACGTACTCATGGACAAGCTCCTGAAAGCCGTGAAGCAGACAGGCATAAAACAGGTGGCCATCGGCGGTGGCGTGTCGGCCAACTCTGGCCTGCGCAGCCGTATCGCTTCCGAGGGCGAGAAACGCGGCTGGACCACATTTATCCCCGAATTCAAGTTCACCACGGACAATGCCGCGATGATAGCCGTGGCCGGTCTCTTTAAGTTCCGTGCTGGGCTCATCGGCGGACTCGATGCCGCACCCGTTTCCAGAGCCCTTGACTTCAAGTAGATGAAAGAATTCGAGACAGCCTTCGAGGCATCGTACGCTCCCACGGAGGAGGATTTCAGGACGGCTGCGGCCAAGGCTGTCGGTGTCCCTGTCGGGAAAATAGCCGAGGTACACCTGCTCCGCCGCTCCATCGACGCCCGCTCCCGCAAGATCCTGCGCCGCTACCGGCTGGCCGCATACCTGCAGGGGGAGGTGCCGCCCGGGACCGCATCGTACAGCCTCAGTCAGGATGTCTCGCAGAAGCCGCCCGTAATCGTCATCGGAGCCGGTCCTGCCGGACTCTTCGCTGTCCTGAGGCTCATCTGCGGCGGCCGCCGTCCCATCATCCTCGAGCGGGGCAAGAACGTTCACGAACGCAAATACGACATAGCCGCCATCTCCCGCACCGGCGGCCTCAATCCCGACTCCAACTACTGCTTCGGCGAGGGCGGAGCCGGCACATTCTCCGACGGCAAGCTCTACACACGCTCCAACAAGCGGGGCGATGTGGGCGCAGTTCTCAAGACTTTCACCGACTTCGGCGCAGACCCCATGATAAGAATCGACGCCCATCCCCACATAGGCAGCGACCGTCTGCCTGCGATAGTCGAGGCCATGCGCTCCCATATCGTGGAATGCGGAGGAGAATATCATTTCTCCAGCCGCGTCACCGACCTTCAGCAGACTCCCGGCGGAGGATGGAAGGTGCTCTGTGACAATGGCTCCGTCTTCGAGGCTCCGGAGGTCATCCTGGCCACCGGGCACTCCGCCTCGGACATCTACCGCCTGTTCATGCGCAAGGGGTGGGCGGTAGAGGCCAAAGGCTTTGCCCTCGGAGTCAGGGCGGAGCACCCGCAGGAGCTCATCGACCGGGCGCAGTACCACGGCCCGCGCATGCCCTGGCTGCCGGCAGCCGAATATTCCCTCGTGGAGCAGGTGGACGGCAGGGGGGTATTCTCCTTCTGCATGTGCCCGGGCGGCATCCTTGTCCCCTCGTCCACCGAGCCGGGGACGGTGGTCACCAACGGCATGTCCAACTCCCGGCGCAATTCCCGCTGGGCCAACGCAGGTATCGTCACTTCCGTCGAGCCGGAGGATGTTCCCGGCGGCCCGGAGGCAATGCTGGATTTCCGCGAGGAGGTGGAACGCCGCTGCTTCGAAGTCTCGGCCTCATTCCGCGCTCCGGCCCAGCGCATGACCGATTTTGTCAAAAGCCGCAGGGGCAAGTCGGTCGTCTCTGCCCTGCCCCGGACCTCCTACGCTCCCGGAGCATTTTCCGCGGACCTCAATGAGGTGCTGCCGGGCTTCGTCGCCGACCGCCTGCGCAAGGCCTTCCCGGCATTTGACCGAAAGCTGAGGGGCTACTATACCTCCGAGGCCCTGCTCCTTGCAGTGGAGTCCCGCACCTCCTCGCCCGTGCGCCTGCCCCGCGACCCTCAGACCCTCCAGCACATTGACCTGCAGAACCTCTATCCCTGCGGAGAGGGAGCCGGCTACTCCGGAGGCATCGTCTCCTCCGCCATAGACGGCATCCGTGCCGCCGAGCGCATCCTGCGGTGCGACTTATAGTTCACGAATATTGGTTTTTAAGCAAATTCATTTCTTATGGGAAATAAATTTACAGAACTCATGAATATACGGAAATGGTTCTGCATCGCATTATTGCTGACAGTATGTTTGTTGTCTTCAGCCAGCGTGAAAGATACTGCCTGCATCCCGGTTCCGGCTGAGAGACAGCTCAAGTGGCACGAGGCCGAATTAGGCGTGGTGTTCCATTATGACCTGCATGTGTTCGACGGCCAGGCCTACGGTCAGGGAAGCAACCGTATAACTCCGGTCGAGGACTACAACATCTTCGCTCCGGAGCATCTCGATACCGACCAGTGGATACGTGCGGCCAAGGCTGCCGGAGCCCGTTTCGCCATACTTACGGCCACTCACGAGACCGGTTTCGGTCTGTGGCAGAGCGATGTGAACCCTTACTGCCTGAAGGCGGTGCGCTGGAGGGACGGCAAGGGGGACATCGTGGCGGACTTCGTGGCCTCGTGCCGTAAGTACGGACTGCAGCCGGGACTATATGTCGGTATCCGGTGGAACTCGCTTTTAGGGATACACAATTTCGCGGCCGAGGGAGACGGAGACTTTGCCCGCAACCGGCAGGAGTGGTACCGGAGGTACTGCGAACGGATGGTGGAGGAACTGTGTTCCCGGTACGGAGATCTGTTCATGATCTGGTTTGACGGCGGGGCCGACGACCCGAGGGGCATGGGACCGGATGTGGAGCCTATAATCGACAGCCTTCAGCCCGACTGCCTCTTCTATCACAATGTGGACCGGGCTGACCTTCGCTGGGGCGGCTCCGAGACCGGAACCGTCGGCTACCCGTGCTGGTCCACGTTCCCTTATCCATACAGCCACAACCGCAACAACGAGTCGGCCTCCGAACACAACCGTCTGCTCGCCCACGGAGATCCCGAAGGACAATACTGGGTGCCGGCTATGGCGGACACTCCTCTGCGCGGAGCCGGAGGCCGGCACGAGTGGTTCTGGGAGCCGGGAGACGAGGACGCGGTCTACTCTCTCGATGCTCTGATGTCCATGTACGAGAAGTCGGTGGGACGCAATGCCACACTCATCGTCGGGCTGACTCCGGGTCCTGACGGCCTGCTGCCTGAGGGGGATGTCCGCCGGTTAGAGGAGTGGGGTGAGGAGACACAGCGCAGGTACGGGACACCTGTCGCGTCGGCTTCCGGCCGTGGCGGAACCTTCCTGCTGGAATTTCCGCAGCAATCCGCTGGAGACCGGCAGTCTTCCGCTACGTCTGGAGCAGTGTCAGTGGACCGCTGTGTCATCCAGGAAGATATCGCTCAGGGTGAGCGCATCCGGTCTTTCCGCGTGGAGGTCAGGATGCCTGACGGCCAGTGGCAGACAGTCTACACCGGCACATCTGTAGGACACAAGCATATCGCTGTTTTCGATCGTCCGGTGACCGCAACAGCCGTCCGTCTCGTAGTCGACAGCAGCCGCGCCGTCCCCTGCATATCCTGTTTCAGCGTGTATCCCGCACTGCAGTGAAATGCAGTCTGTTTAGCTCAAATACCGTATATGTTCATGTTTCTCAGATATATACATAAAGTATGCGTTTTACAGACTGAGGGTAATCACCGCTTAGACTGGAGGGGAATGGAATGGTATGGTGCGTTACGATAGGCTGTGTTAAAGAAAAAGGGAAATGAAGTGGAGTGAGGTAGTAGGCAAAACGGGTAAGGCTTGAAAATGCAGTGCAAGCAGCCGTCAATGCAAGCAGGCGCAAAATGCAGGTCGGAAAAGACTAGCCGCCCTCGGCTCTAGAGGGAGGGGCCCGCCGCGAAGCGGTGGGAGGGCCTGGTCTTTTCCGACCTGCATTTTCATGCCTGCTGACACTCAGCGTTTTGTGAGTTGCTGAGCAGTCAGGCGGTAGAGTCCGATCAGTTGCAGCCTCCGCAGCAGTCCCCGCCGCAGGAGGAGCATCCGCCGCCGCATGAGCTCTGCTTCAGCTCGCCGTGAAGGCCTTCGGTCAGCTCCTGCTCGGTGGCGTCGCGGACGGTGAGGATCTTGCCGGTGAAGTTGAGGGTCTTGCCGGCCATGGGGTGGTTGAAGTTCATCATCACGCTGTCGTCCTTGACCTCGTGTACCTTGCCGTGCATGACACCGCCCTGCTGGTTCATCATCGGAATCATGTTGCCGACGGTGAGGAGACCTTCCTGAATCTTGCCATCCACTTCGAAGATGTGCTTGGGAAGTTCGACCACCAGCTCGGGGTTGTGCTCGCCGTAGCCTTCAGAGGGTGTGAGGGTGAACTCGAAGCTGTCACCGGGCTCCTTGCCGGCGATATTCTCCTCGAACTTGGGCAGGAGATAGCCCATGCCGAAGATGAAGTCGAGGGGACGGTCTTCTGTGGTCTGGTCGGCCACCTGGCCGTCCACGGTGAGGGTGTAGGTGAGTGCTACTACTTTCTTGTCACTGATTTTCATTGTCATTAAGATTATTGTTGTTTGATTGATTGTCATTGTTGCCGCCGAGTCTGCGGATCTTCCAGCCGATGGCCGCCACGAAGATGGACATCAGGGGGGAGAGCAGGTTGAAGATGCAGTAGGGGAGGTAGGAGAGGGTGGCCACGCCAAGGACGGTGGACTGCACCACTCCGCAGGTATTCCAGGGTACCAGTACCGAGGTCACTGTGGCCGAGTCCTCGAGGCTGCGGCTGAGCAGCTCGGGAGCGTAGCCGCGCTTGCGGTAGGCCTCTGCGAACATTTTTCCCGGAACGATGATGGACATGTATTGGTCGGAGAGTACGATGTTGCAGAAAATACCTGAGGCGACTGTGGCCGATACGAGCTGCACGGCACTCTTCAGACGGGAGATTATGCGGGCTGTGATGGCCTCTATCATGCCGGATGCCTCCATTACGCCTCCGAAGACTATCACGCAGATTATCAGCCATATCGTGCCGAGCATGCCGTACATGCCGGAGGTGCAGGCAAGGGTATCCAGCATCGGGTTGCCTGTGGACACGGTCACTTCTGCTGCCAGGGACTGGTAGAGGAAGTAGAAGAATTCCCGGAATCCCCTTCCTTCTCCGCATATCTGTGCGATGAGGTCCGGCTGCACGAAGAAAGCTATGATGCCGGAGAGCAGGGCCGAAACGAAGAGGGTGATGAACGGGGGAATCTTCTTGTATATCATGAAGATGGTAAGGCAGGGGATGAGCAGCAGCCAGGGACTGATGACGAACGCCGACGAGAGGCTGGCATACTGGGCGCTGAGATCCAGTTCGGAGGCCGGGTTGTAGGTGAAGCCTACGATGGTGAACACTATGCCGGAGATGACGAATGACGGCATGTTGGTGTACAGCAGATAGTTGATGTTCCTGTAGATATCTACTCCCGCTACGGATGAAGCGAGGTTGGTGGTGTCGGACATGGGCGAGCGCTTGTCCCCGAAGTAGGCTCCGGAGATTATGGCTCCGGCCAGCCAGCCCTCGGAGATGCCCAGCATAGTGCCCGCGCTCATCATCGCCACGCCTATGGTGCCGATGGTGGTCCACGAGCTGCCCGAGAGCACCGAGACTATGGCCGTGAGCAGGAATACCACCAGCAGGAATATCTTCGGGCTGATGAGCTTCATGCCATAGTAAATCAGGGTCGGAACCACTCCCGACAGCATCCAGGTGGAGGTCAGGGCCCCGATCATCAGGAGGATGAAGATGGCCGGTCCGGTCTTGCCGAGGTTGTCGATGATGCCCTCCTCCAGCCGGGACCAGGGCATCTTGAGATGGAATAAAGAAATCCCGATGACCGTCAGCGCGGCCAGCAGCAGAGCCACCTGGGAGGCGCCTCCGGTGATGTCGGCCCCGAAGACGGTCACTCCGATAACAATCAGAGTCATCAGCAGGATGACCGGGATGAAGGATATTAGTAGTCCAGGTTGTTTCATTATAGTCCACTGATGTCTGCCCCTTCGAATGCCAGCGTGGGTATCTGCCACGGCATGAATCCGATGGGGTCGTTTCCGATAAATATGTTCCGTGTCCAGAGCGAGAGGAAGTCCCCGCTCAGGTTCATTTCCTTGACAGGATAGAGCCGCTGCCCGTTCTCGAAGTACCAGCCCTCGATTCCATAGGAGAAGTTTCCCGTGACAGAGTTGCTGTTGCCTCCGTTGAAGCCGGTGATGAGCACTCCGCTGCCTGTCTGCCTCAGAATATCCTCCAGCCCCATTCCTGAATTGCGGGGAAAGCAGACAGCGGTGGCGTCCTCACTGGTTCTGGGCATTCCGAGCTTATTGGCAAAATAGGTGTTCAGGAAGTAGGTCCGCACCACTCCGTCGCGGATGATGTCCCGTTCGCAGGTGGCCGCGCCCTCGCTGTCGAAGTAGCCGGAGCCGGTGCGTCCGGGGATGAGAGGATTGTCCGTAATCAGCAGGTTCTCCGGAAAGAGCCGCTTGCCGAGCGAGTCCAGCAGGAAGGAGTTCCGCTGCTGGAGCGAGGAACCGTTGAGGGCGGAGATGATGGCCGAGACGACCTTCGCCGAGACGGTATTTTCCAGGACAATATTGTATTTTCCGGAATTGAGCTTGCGGGCCTCTATCATGGGCACGGTCCGCTCGTAGGCGGTCCTGCCGCAACCGGAGCGCAGGCGGTCGAAGAAGAGAGCGCCCTCCATCCAGTTGTTCTGGGGACGGGCCTCCCCGTGTCCGCGGACAGTACATTCGCATACTACGGAGTAGAATGTACTGGAAGATTCGGCTTCCAGCCCCTGGGAGTCGATGATGTAGTCCGAGCGGAGGCAGTCGTCCCAGTCGCAGGCGGTGGAAATGAGGCGGGAGTCGCTCTTGTCCACCTCGGCGTCCGTGGCCTCGAGGATATCGGTCTTGGTCTTGAAGGAAATATCGGAAAAATGCGGGTCGCACTGTTCCAGGTCCGGCCGGCCTCCGCGGTAGTACAGCGAGGGGTCGGGAAGGGTGCGGCAGTCGTCCGGGGCGAGCAGCCGGCATGAGTCGATGCATCTGCGGATGAAGGGCCGCAGCTCGCTCCCGTCCAGGCGGTTGGTGGAGAAGGCTCCGTACCTTCCTTCGGTGAAAAGGGCGATGCCCAGGGCGGCTGAGGTGGATTCCTGCAGCTTCTCTATCTCCCCGTTGAGGTATGAGACGGAGGTCTGCGTGCTCTCCGACAGGGTCACGCGGCAGCCGGACGCTCCGCAGGCGAGGGCTGTCTCCAGGGCTTTCTGTGCTATGTCTTTATTCATTGATGCCTCCTACATTAAGTTTGCTGACCAGGACTGACGGCATGCCGCAGGATACGGGGCAGTACTGCCCTTTGCCGCAGGTCCATGTGCTGTCGTCCACTATGAGGTTGCCGGCCACGCCGGTGATGGCCGCCAGGGCCTCCGGACCGTTGCCGATGATGTTGGTATCCTTGATGGGGCGGGTCAGGTGTCCGTCCTCTATCATGTATCCGGACTTGACGTAGAATGTGAAGTCTCCGGCGCCTATCTGGACCTGACCGTTGGCGAAATTGTCCACGTAGATGCCCTTCTTCACCGAGCGGATCAGGTCCTCCTCGGTGGCCGGACCGTTCTCCATGTAGGTGGAGCGCATCCTCGGGATGGGCATGTAGCGGAAGGACTCGCGGCGGCCGTTGCCGGTGGGGGCTACCCCGTAATGCCGGGCGCTGATGCGGTCGTGGAGATAGGAGTTGAGCACTCCGTTGCGGACCATGTAGGTCTTCTGGCCCGGAACGCCCTCGTCGTCCACGTTGACCGAGCCGCGGAAGTAGGGCAGGGTGCCGTCGTCCACGATGTTGATGTCATGGTTGCAGATAAGCTTGCCCATGCGGTCGGAGAATATCGATGTGCCCTTGCGGTTGAAGTCGGCCTCGAAGGAGTGGCCTATGGCCTCGTGCAGCAGGATACCCGAGCCGCCGGCACCCATGACTACGGGCATCTCCCCGCAGGGCGGGCGGGAGGCCTCGAAGAGACGGTTGCAGCCTTTCACGACATCGTCGGCCAGGGCCTGTACGAGTTCCTGAGACAGGAAGTCGAAGCCCTTGCGGTAACTCTTGGATGCGTAGAAGTTCTCCATCCGGCTGCCCTCCTGCATTACCACGGTGGCTGACATCAGGGCCATGGGGCGCATGTCAGTAAAGCATTGTCCTAAGGAGTTGAAGAAGAGAATGCGGGTCTGCTGGTCCCCGATGCGGCCGGTGATGTTGATGACCCTCTCCGAAGCCTGCTGTATCAGGTCGCGGAGCATCAGGAGGTATTCCTTTTTCTCTTCTACGGTGTGCCGCTCCCAGTCGGAAGAGTCCGAAAGCAGGGGATAGTGATTGGCGTAATCCACCGGCGTGCAGTCTTCCGGCAGGCTCACCTTCGAGGATGAGTCCCGGGCTATCTCGGCGGCTGTGGAGGCGGCCCTCATCAGGTCCTCCATGCGGGTGCTCTCCGAGAAGGCGTAGCCGGTGCGGTCTCCGCTCAGGACGCGGATGCCGACGCCGAAGTCGATGTTGGAGCGGGCGGAGTTGACTTCTCCGTCCCGGAGCGAGAGCTCATTGTTTACGGTGTGCTCGCAGAAGATGTCGGCGTAGTCCCCGCCTTTGGAAAGGGCTGCGGACAGCAGTCTGCGGGCCTCGGAAGGCCCGATGCCGAATATCCCGGAATATGATGTGTCTGGTCTGGAACTGTTCATGTCTTACATTCAAATAAAAGGGGCTCAGCTGGAAGCACAAGCCCCTTTTAACTCTTTGTTTGTAGCAGAGTCTGAGATAAATTAGATGTTGGTAGCCTTGACCTTGACCAGCTTGCCGTTCTGGACGAAAGCCAGTTCGGAGTTGGTCTTCTTCTTCTCCTTGACCAGGTTCTGGAACGTGGCGTTCAGACCGTCGAGGATATTGTCTCTAAGCTCCCGTGATTCTAGTTCGCTCATAATTGATCAATTGGTTGAACAAGGTTTTGTTATGTATTTTCGTCGTTATGTCCTTACCTCCCTCGCAGATGATCACAGGCGAGTTGGAGTTGTCTATGATCATCCAGTATTCGCAGACCGGTATGTACAGGTGGAACAGGTTCTTGATACCCATGTCGTACCGGCGCCGGATACTTTCCTCGCTTACGTTGTGCCCTCCGGACTGCACCCTCAGCCTGACCCTCTCAACGGCCAGCGACGGCATGTTCAGCCAGAAGTAGAGCAGGGTCACTATGTAGCCCCGGCTCTGGGCGTTGCGGATGAGGTTCACATAACTTCTGGTGGCCAGCGTCGTTTCTATCGCGAAATCCTGTCCTTCGTTTATCAGCTCCTCCACTCTGGCCAGCATTATCCTTCCCGCCTGTATCGCGGCCTTCTCCGGGTTGAAGGGAGAGAGACCCCGCGCTATCTCGTCCGCGTTTACGAAGTTGCCGCAGTTCAGCATATTCGGAAGAATGGTGTAGGAAGCTGTCGTCTTACCCGCACCGTTGCAACCTGAAATGATGAATAACTTAGGCATACTTCATAACACAACTGCTTACAAAAATAATGAAAAAACCTCAAAAATCCGGCACAATTTGCGAAAAAGTTTTCAACATCCGCCCGATGCCGCCACGGCGAAAAGGGCGAAATCTCCCAGTACAGGGTCCTCCGGGAACACTTTCAGCAGGAAACGGGTTATCTCTTCGGCAGTCCTGATATCCGCGCTGCGCCTTGCAGTTATACCCAAATTCGCCGCACTCCTGTGCACATGCACGTCCAGCGGGATGATCAGTTCCCGCTTGTCTATGCCCTTCCACAGTCCCAGGTCCACCTTGCCGTCATCCCGGACCATCCACCGCCTCAGCATGTGGATCTTCTTGTTGGCTGCCGAAGGGTCGTCCTTCTGCCCGTAGACGCGGACGCGCATCTGTCCCGGGGTGAGGACCTCGAGACTCTCATTGTCACGGTAGAATTCCCTGAGCCTGCCGCATATACCCGCGAACTCCGACCATCTGACCGTACGGTGCAGGGAGGTACTGTCGCTGCGGTATTCTCCCGTCATGACATATTCGTAAGGCTGCCATCCCATCTCGTCCATTGCCCTGCGGCAGTCCCTGACTATCATCTCCCTGCGGCCCCAGGCCAGATGTGCCGCCACTGCCGCCGCCACCTCCACGTCCTGGAGAGTAGCCCTTCCTTCCGCCATCAGGCCGGCAAAGTGCTTGGGAAAGATTATCGGGTCGCCGGTAAAATATTTCCAGTCATTGTATTGCGCCGCGTATTCCCGCAGCAGTCGTATCACTTCAGTTTCATTCATGCTTTTTTTGACTATTTTTGCCGTGCAAATATAATGACTCGACGGCAATGATAATCACGGCGGACAGCGGTTCGACCTCCATCGACTGGAGGATCCTGAGGCGGGGTGAGCCTGTCCGGAGGCTGGCGTCTCCGGGGGTCAATCCTGTGCTCCAGGGGGTTGAGGCTATTCGCGGAGTCTTCGCAGAAGCTCTGAGGGGTGTTGAGGGGCCGGGCATCCGGGTGTATTTTTACGGTGCGGGAGTGGTCTCGGAGGCTGCCGGAGAGAAGGTCCGGGAGGCTCTTCGGGCTGTACTCCCGGGATGTGAGGTGACGGCCGGTTCTGACCTGGAGGCAGCCGCCATTGCCCTGCTCGGCGATAGGGACGGAGTCGCGGCAATCCTGGGGACAGGCTCCAACAGCGGGCTGTACCTCGGAGGACGGATCGTCCGGAACATTCCCGCCGGAGGCTTCATCCTCGGGGACGAGGGCAGCGGGGCCTGGCTCGGGAAAATGCTGCTGGCGGACTATATCAAGGGGCTGCTGCCTCAGGAAGTGGAAACGGCTCTGCTGGAGGAGTTCCCGGGACTCGACTATCCGGCGGTGGTCAACCGGGTCTATGGAGGGGAGATGCCCTCGCGGTACCTGGCTTCGTTCTCCCTTTTCCTGGGGCGGCGGAAGGATTGTCCCTATGTCCGCGGGCTGGTGGCAAGTGGGTTCCGTCTTTTCCTGAAGCGCAATGTGTCGCGCTACGGCCGTCCTGACCTGCCTCTGGCTGCGGTCGGATCGGTGGCCTGCGTGTATGGGGATATTTTACGGGAGGTTGCAGCGGAGTGCGGCATGGGGCGGGTGATTACTGCTCCCGGGGCTGGGGACGGCCTGGAACGTTATTTTTCCAAAATGATAGAGTGACGACTTGAAGTTATGATGATACCTTTATTACAGGAGGCGGTGGACGCGCTCAGCTCCGTGCCCGGAATCGGGAAGGTGACGGCCATGAGGATGGCGCTCTTCCTGCTTCGGCGGCCCGAGGAGGAGACTCTCCGGATGGGCAACGCTCTGATCAGGCTCCGCACCGAGGCCCGTTATTGCCGGATATGCAATATGCTTTCGGAGGAGGAGATATGCCCGATATGCGCGGATTCCCGGCGGGACCGCTCGACCATCCTCGTGGTGGAGAATATTCAGGATGTGATGAGTATCGAGGAGACGGGGGAGTACAACGGGGTCTACCATGTGCTGGGAGGGGTGATATCGCCCATGGACGGTATCGGTCCGGATGACCTGCCGCTCGACTCGCTGGTGGAGAGAGCGTCCTCGCCGGAGGTCAGGGAGGTGATCATCGCGATAGGCAAGGGGATGGCCGGTGAGACCACCTCGTTCTATATCAACCGGCTGCTGGCCCGTACCGGGGTGCGTGTGACGGCTATCGCCCGCGGGGTGGGCTTCGGGGACGACCTTGAGAATGCCGATTCGCTGACGCTCGGAATGTCCATTAAGAATCGTACACCTTTGTTATGAGCTATATCGAACTTTTTCTCCTTGCGGCAGGTCTGTGCTTCGATACCTTCGCCGTCTCGCTTACCGGCGGGATATGTACCCGCGGCAGTCTGTGTGTCAGGCAGATTCTGCGGATTATCTTCTGCTTCGCGGTGTTTCAGGCAGGACTTACTTTTGCCGGCTGGCTGCTGGGTTACAGCGTGAGCGACTACATCTCGAAGGTGGACCACTGGGTGGCATTCGTCCTGCTGGGCTACATCGGGGTGAAGATGATAATCGAGGGCTGCTCCAAGAAAGAGGAGGAAGTGTCCGGCACCTCGCTGCTGAATACCAGGCAGCTCGTGCTCCTGTCCGTGGCTACCAGCATCGACGCCGTGGCAGTCGGCATATCCCTGGCCATGATCAAGCTGTCATTCCTCAAGATAGGCATCACCACAGCCATGGTGCTGGCCTGCACGGCACTGGCCTCCCTCGCCGGTCTGCTCGGCGGCCGCCGCCTCGGAGCCGGCATCGGCAGGAAGTCCGAAATCCTCGGCGGCTTGATCCTCATCGCCATCGGAGCGAAGATCCTCATCGAGCACCTGTCCGTGTAATATTCATTTACGGCAGAACAGATTGCTTTTTCAGATTTTCAGGAATACGTATCCTCTGAAAAGTACGCGCCTACGGCGCTATCCCTCCCACCCGCTAACAGGCCGCGGGTGGCATGCTTTTCAGAGGATACGTATTCCTGAAAATCAGGCGTCATTAGAAAAATTGCCGATTTTGGCAGGTAATTTATTATCTTTGCGGCCGAGTATTAACGAATTAAGTTTATAGAGTTGAAATTCAAGCCTTTCGAGTTC